>CAYGGG010000023.1:0-13585 GCA_964349455.1 uncultured Muribaculaceae bacterium
TTTTCATAACCACTAGTTTCATCAAGAATATCATATTCTACAATCGTTTCTTCCTTGTGCGGGGGACTTTCTGCAAATGGATCGTACGTAAATTCTTCTTTTTTTTCTTCTTCTTTTTCTTCAATTATTTGTTCTTCCTCTATTTCAATCATTTCTTCTTTTAAGTCTTCTTTAATTTCTTCCTTTTTCTTTTTTGGTTCAGTTAAAATACCGATTATAAATAATATTAATCCAACGATTGCAAAAATAATTGGCACTTTTAAAATAAACAAACTGCTTTTTTCTAATAAATAAGAAGCAAAAACTTTTGAAATTTGTAGCTTCACTAATATATCACCTAAAAAGACCTCTAGATACTCAAAACGAGCATATATAAACGCGCCACTTGTAGCCATCATTGTAAAACCTGCCCATCTTAAACCGCTGCTCATACCGATTAAAAAGTAAAATAAGAGAGCGAAAATACCTGACAAAAAATAAATTGATAATATAACCGTTTCTCTTTGCTCTGGGAAACTGATAATATGCCCTATAATTACTGGATCAAAATGATCTTGTAATAACTCCTCAAATAAAATTTGATTTGGAAATTCACTTGCCGCTTCAACTTGATCTGTTAAAACAACAATTTCACTAGTCGACAAGTTCTCAATCTTTTGCTCAATTTGCTTTGCGACATTTTTCCGATAATTTATTTTTTCTTCTTTTATTTCAACTTTTGAAAAAAACTTTTCATTATTAAATAGCCCGAACTCAACAATATCAATCGCAAAAAGATTCATGCAATCCTTAAACCAATAATTTGGAAAAGTTATCATCAATGATTCAAAAATAATTTCCTCAACCATCTCTATTTCTAAATCTCCTTGATAATTTTCAAGAAATTGATTTGTTTTTTGATTAAAAACACGAATTCTAACTTCTTCAACAAATTCGGTTTGATGAATTAAACTCTCATAATATCCAGTATTAAAAATAACATTCGTTACAACCGCATTACCTAATATAACAAGACAAAAAACAGCAAACAGAATTGATAAAATAAGTGCCGTAATTAACTTTAAGAACCACTTAATCACTACCATAAAATACTCCTTTAAAAATGGTGGACGATACCGGACTCGAACCAGTGACCTCTACGATGTCAACGTAGCGCTCTAACCAACTGAGCTAATCATCCCCTATTTTTAATTGTAACTTATTCTTTATTTTTTTTCAAGTAAAAAAGACCATTAACGATCTTCCTTAAACATTTCTTTAATCGTCGTTCCCAAAGTTGCAATATTTTGCAAATCCGAAGGGACAATTATTTTGGTAGCAGTTCCATTAGCTACTTCAACCAAACTACTTAAAGCTTTTAACGTTAACACCGCTTGATCGGCTTTGGCATCTTTAAGTAATCTAATCCCGTCAGCTTCAGCTTGTCTTACTTTGACAAGTGCTTCAGCCTGCCCTTCAGCTTCCCTAATTTGTGATTCTTTGCTTGCTTCAGCTCTTAAAATCGCACTTTGTTTTTCACCTTCAGCTACTAGAATTGAAGATCTTTTCTCACCCTCAGCTCTTAAAATTGATTCTCTTCTTTCCCGTTCAGCTCGCATTTGTTTTTCCATTGCTTCTTGAATATCTCTTGGTGGCAGAATGTTTTTAACTTCAACTCGATTAACCTTTATACCCCATGGGTCGGAAGCTTCATCAAGAATAGAACGCATTCTAGTATTAATAATATCTCTTGAAGTCAAAGATTCATCTAATTCTAAATCGCCAATTATATTTCTCAATGTCGTTGCCGTCAAACTTTCAATCGCACTAATTGGATTTTCAACCCCGTAAGTATATAATTTTGGATCTAAAATTTGAAAGTAAACAACTGTATCAATTTGCATTGTCACATTATCTTTTGTAATAACTGGTTGTGGTGGAAAATCATGAACTTTTTCTTTTAATGAAACTTCTGATGAAATTCGATCAACAAAAGGAATTTTAACATGAAATCCATTCCCCCATGTTACATAATATGTTCCTAATCTTTCAATGACAAATGCTCTTGCTTGTGGTACAATTCGCACATTTGGAATTACTAACACAAAAACAATAATAACAACAATAATTAAAGCATCCATTACTTAACCTCCTTTACTTTTAATTTAGTTCCGATTATTTCTAATATTTCAACGATTGCATCTAACGCAATCGGTTCATCGGCAATTGCAAACCAAATTTTCCCGTCAACCTTGACTTCACCAACATCATCTTTTGGAATACTTTGAATAATGCGCCCTTTCATCCCAACAATTCGATCAATATTGGTTTTTTCTCTATTTTTATGCATTAAATTTAATAAAAAAGGCCTTGTTGTAATTAAAAAAATTATTCCAAAAATAACAAAAATAGCAAACTGAATCACAAAATTATCAATAAAAAAAGTTGAAAGAAGTGCTAAAAGAGCACTCGCAACAAACCACACCGTAACTAGATTTGTTGTCATTAATTCAATTATAATTAACAAAATAACAATGGCTAACCAACCATACATAATTATCACCCACCTATATTATACAATATTTTTTTTTAATTACAATCTTTTTCTAAGCCTAGATAATAATTAAATGTTTTTTCAGCCTGCGCTTGATTTTTTTCTAAAAGCATTTCTGCTTCATCTGGATTAATTTTTTTAAGCATCGCAAATCTAGTTTGACTTTCTAAAAAAGATTGATAAAGGCTGAAGTCAACCTTTTGACTATCTAATGTAAACTTGTTTAATGCTGAATTATAACGGAAAATTGGAAAAAATCCAGAACCAACAGCTAACTCTTGATTACTAATACTATTGCCCATTCCTCCTTTTATGCCATGCGCAATACAAGGCGAATAAGCAATAATAATTGAAGGACCATCAAACGCTTCTGCTTCTTTAAACGCTTTAATTAATTGCATCCCATTAGCACCTAAACTAACTTGTGCCACATAAACATTTTCATAAGTTAGTGCAATTTTAGCGAGATCTTTTCGATAATTGCTTTTGCCCTTACCCGCAAATGGAGCGATACTGCCAACGGTACTTGCTTTAGAGGACTGGCCACCTGTATTTGAATACACTTGCGTATCTAACACCAAAAGATTAATATTATCATTACTTGCTAAAACATGATCAATTCCACCAAAACCAATATCATAGGCCCAACCATCGCCGCCAATCGCCCAAACCGTTCTTGCTGGAATGTATTCTTTTAAGTCGTTAATTTCTTTAGGAGCAATCTCATAATTAATCGTTTGATAAACTTTTTGCGTAATTTGATAATCATTTTTATGACTAATCCACTCATTATATAAATCTTTATTTTCATCTTGACTTTGGTTCATTATTTTTTCTAATCTTTTTCTAGCAACACTATAAGCAATTTGCATTCCATAACCATATTCAGCATTATCCTCGAACAACGATGAAGCCCACGGAATATCATATGGTGTACTAGGTGCTGTCCCGCCATAAATTGATGAACAACCAGTGGCATTAGCAATAATTAAACGATCACCAAACAATTGCGTCAAAAGCTTTAAATAAGGAGTTTCGCCACAACCAGCACAAGCACCACTAAATTCAAATCTGGGCCGATTAAATTGCGTCCCCTTAATAATTTCTTCGTTTACTAAATGCTTATTTGTAATATTATTAAACAAATAATCAGCCACTTGCTGTTCATTTAATTCTTCATTTAATTGTTTAAAAGTTAACGCTTTTTGATTATTACGTCCCGGACATTTATTAATACATAAACCACAGCCGGTACAATCTTTAACTGAAATTCCAATTATAAAATAGTAATTAGAAAGATTGGGCTCAAGCGGTTTAATTGCTTTTTTTTGAACATAATCAGGAGCCTTTTGATATTCTTCTTCACTTAAATGAAATGGTCTAATAACGGCATGAGGACACACAAACGAACACATATTACACTGAATGCAATGTTCATTTAACCATTTTGGAACAAGATCGGCTACTTCTCTTTTTTCGGTTTTAGTAGTTCCACCAATAAACTCGCCTTTTGGATTAAATTCGGAAACCTTTAATTCATTTCCTTCTAAACGATTTATTTTCTCTAAAAAACTATCTTCTTTGATATACTCAATTCCTTGTTCTGGTATTTCTAAAGAAAAAATATTTTCTTTTACCATATCAACAATTAATTGATTGTTTTTAACAACTTCATCACCCTTACTGATAAAATCATCTTTTATTCTTTCTTTTATTTTTGCTCTAGCTTCTTCTGGATTAACAATTTTAGTAATTTCATAAATAGCAACTTCAATAATTGTGCTAATTTTATCTCGTAAATTATTTTCACGTGCTAATTTGTTGGCATCAATTCGATATAATTTGATTTTTTTCTTCTTAATGTTTTCAACATCTTGTTTACTAAAAAGATCAAAAACTAGTCGATTGGTATTAATCAGCAGAGCTCCTTCATCGCAAATATTATCCAAAATATTGTATTTTTTAAAATAACTTTCTTTAGTCACAACAATTAGTTTTGGGTTTTCAACATAATAAGCTGATTTAATTTCATTTTTACTAAATCGTAAATGACAAATCGTAACTCCACCAGATTTTTTTGAATCATATTGGAAATAGCCCTGAACATTAGCTGATTCACCAACAATTTTAATAATTGATTTAGCCGCCGTTACCATACCGTCACTACCATAGCCATAAATCAAAAATTCTAAACTGTTTTTTATTTTTAAACTAGTTGGTTTTAAACTTAGAAAAGTAACATCATCATCAATTCCAACCGTAAAAGGATTTTTTAATTGACTTTGAAGCATTTGATAAATTGCTTCAATATGACTAGGCGTCATGTTTTTACTTGAAAGACCATATCGACCACCAACAATTTCAATATCCTCATCTTTTAAAGCAGCGACAATATCTAAGTAGAGGGGCTCGCCTTGTGAACCTGGTTCTTTAGTTCGATCTAAAACAGCGATTCTTTTAACTGTTTTTGGAATTACACTTTTCAATAATTCAGCACTAAATGGTCGATAAAGGTGGACTTCAATTAAGCCAATTTTTTGATTTAAATAATCAATTGTTTCTTTAATTGTCTCATTAACTGAACCCATTGCGACAATAACTGATTCTGCATCAGGAGCACCATAATAGTTAAAAGGCTGGTAATTGGTGTTGGCAATTTGATTTATTTTTGTCATATATTCTTGAACAACCGTAACTACTTGTTGATGATATTTATTTCTTGATTCAGTATTTTGAAAATAAATATCATCATTTTGCGCCGTTCCTTTGGTAATGCTTTTATTAGGATGCAAGCTGTTTTTTCGAAAATTTGTTATTGATTCTTGACACATTAAAGAAAAATATGTTTCTTTTTCAAAAACATTTATTTTAGCAAGCTCATGACTTGTTCGAAAGCCATCAAAAAAATGAAGAATTGGCAACGATGATTTGATTGCTGTTAAATGAGCAATAATACTCATGTAATAAGCATCTTGCACTGAAGATGAGGCCAAAATAGAAATACCAGTCATTCTTGTTGCGTAAATATCTTGATGATCACCAAAAATAGAAAGGGCATGCGTTGAAATAGAACGAGCTGAAACATGAAACACGCCCGGTAACATTTCGCCGACCATTTTGTATATATTCGGGATCATTAATAATAAACCTTGACTAGCAGTATAAGTTGTACTTAAAAGACCAGCTGAAAGTGAGCCATGCATCATTGCCGCGGCCCCAGCTTCGCTTTGCATTTGAACAACTTTGACTTGATCATTAAAAAAATTTAATTGATTTTGATTACTCCATTGATCAATTAATTCGGCCATTTGGCTTGATGGTGTAATTGGATAAATTCCCGCCACTTCTGTAAAATGATACGAACCCAAACTACACGCATAATTACCATCGATTACTTTTTTCATCTTAACCCCTTTTCATTGATTCATAATTAAAAATGGATATCCATTGTTATTGTTTTCATCAATTCGCCACACTTCATCAAAATTCCAATTATAATAACTTTTTCCTTGTTTCAAATCCGTTTCGTTAAGTGGTTCTCCTAAATGATTATGTTTTTTTACGATTGCTTGATCATAATATGAATAAATTATTTTGCCCTTAAAATCACCAGATTTACTAGCTACTAACCCGCCAATGTTGTTTTCACCCTCAACTTTTCCAACACTATAACATTTTTCAATCAAAGAATCGCCACTTATAATTCCGACTAATCCGCCTGATTCATTTTTTGCCTGAACACTGGTCGTTGCATAACAATTTCGAATATAACCACCCTGCAATTCACCCACTAATCCACCCCCAATTGCACTTTGCAAAATAATCCCTGTTGCTCTTGAGAAATCGATTTCACCACTATTAACAGCAACTAAACCCCCTGCAATTGCATCATTATCGTTTGACGTAATCCGGCACCGGCTTGAACTATTAATGATGTGTCCTTGATTAATTCCAATTAAACATCCCATTTCACTAGTCCCATTCATCTCCCCAGTCACTCTTACTTCACGAACCAATGAATTTTCACTAAATCCGCTTAGAATACCCAGAATCCTTTCACCTTCGATTTCAGCTTCTTTAATATTAACCTGATATATTTCGGCATCTTTTAAATAGCCAAACAACCCTTGGTAGCTTTTATTATTTTTTATCTTAAAATTAATCACATCCAAATTATTTCCGACATATATTCCCGTAAAGGGATTATCCTTATCACCAATTGCATTCCATTTTGAAAAAGCTTCAAAATCAATATGATTTGTTTGAACATATTTTTTGTCTAAACCACCAATATATGTATCTTCCCAATAAGTCCCATGACCATATGTCATTGATTTTTCTTGATTAATCTGTGATAATTCTTCGGCATTGGCAATTGGAATGTAACCCGCTACTATTAATTCTTCAATATATTTAACATCAACATAAGCTCCTATTTCTAAATTACACTCAATTGGTTCTTTATCAGTTAATCTAATGTTTACTTCAACAAACTTCTTTTGAACACACCATTTCCCATTATGAATCGCCATCGACACAGTACAATCTGGCATTACCTTAATTAACCCCGTTTTCGGCCTTGGGGCATTATAAAAAACTCTATCGCCAAACAAAATTCCGTTTTCATATCGGACCCAGGTTTCTTGTTCAAGGCCATTCGTTTTGTTTTGTAAACACTTATTTTCGGCCGTTTTAATTAAACTATACGCCTCTTGTTCAAGTTTATTTCTTTCTTCATTATCAATCATAATTAAAACAAATGGCAGAGTAGCAACTACAACAACCGTTGTAATAACAAGTGCTACAATTAATTCCGTTAATGTAAATCCTTTCATTTTCGCTCCCTCAATAAATCTAGTTTCTTTTGGTAATCATTACTGTTAGTAATAAAACTTCCGACGACAACCACATCAGCAGTTCGGACCATTTTAATTGTTTTATCATTAATTCCACCATCAACTTGGATAATATACTTTAAATTATGTTCTTGACGATATTTATACAAATAATTTATCCGATCAATTGCTTTTTTTAAAAACCGCTGACCACCCGCACCTGGTTCAACACTCATAATTAAGACAACGTCAACTTTAGCCAAAAAGGGCAGTAATTTATCAATCGCTGTATTTGGTTTAATCGAAATTCCAACGTCAATTTTTTTATCTTTTATATATTTAATTAAGTTATCAGTATCCCCTATTTCTAGGTGAAATGTAATCCATTCTGGTTTTAATAACATATATTGATCAACATACTTTTTAACATCATCGACCATTAAATGAACATCAAATGATTTTTTTAAGGTCTTAGAAATTGCTAAGTCTTGTTTAAACAGCCCTGTTTTATTTTCAACAAATTTACCGTCCATAATATCATAGTGAAAATAATCTACATCCGTCTTATTTAACAATTGTAAATTTTTCACCAAATCTTTTTCAATTCCTAAAAATGAAACGGCAATTTGCATTATTTCACCTCACTGATAAATTTTAAATAATTTTGATATCGACTTTCTAATATTATTTTTTGTTCAACCATTTTCTTAATTTCACAGCCATCTTCATATTGATGAATACAATCACGATATTTACATTTATCACGATATTGATTAAATTCAATCATATTATCACGAATATCACTTATGGACATTTTTGAAAAAGACAGGGCCGAAAATCCTGGAGTATCGGCAATTAAACCACCTAAAAGTTGATAAAGCTCGACATGCCTTGTCGTATGTTTGCCTCGTCCCAAAGCCTTTGAAATTGGTGCTGTATTTATTTTTAAGGTCTTGTCAAATAAATTTAATAAAGATGATTTCCCGGCTCCAGTCTGTCCTGTAAAAACGGTTATTCTATCTCTAAAAATTTTTCTAATTTTTTGGTTTTGATTAGAAAACACTTGATAACCAATTGATTGGTAATATTTAATTAACCCTTTTATTTCAACCAAATCATCTAATAAATCTAACTTTGTAAAACAAATGATTGGTTGAATATTATTATATTCAATTATTACTAATAGTTTATCTAATAGATGTAACGATAAATTAGGACTTTTGACACTAGTAACAACCACCGCTTGATCGACATTACTAATAAACGGTCTTTCTAATTCGGTGGTTCTTTTTTCAATTTTTTCAATCATATTTTCTGGTGAAACTAAAACAATATCACCAACCATTGGTACTTTTTTTTGATTTCGAAATTTACCGCGCGCCCGACACCCTTTTCGTTCTTCATCAATTAGAACAGTATATTGATTACTAATAATTTTAATAATTCGTCCTATTTTTAAACTATTCATAATACTCTTCGGGTTCTTCTTCCTCATATGGCGCAGTTGCGACAACAATTTTCAAACTTACCCCTCTCGTCACCGTTGACTCAGGTGGTCTACTTTGTGAAATAATTGCCCCTTCACTATAACTAGTTGTTTCACGATACTCAATATTCAAGGTTACCCCATGCTTTGAAGTAAATTCTTCAATATCTGATATTGTCCAACTACCACTCGTAAAATCAGGATATTCAATTTTAATGATGGGCAGGATTAAAGTAACACTATCTCCTGGTTTTACTTTTGTTCCGGCCTCTGGTTTTTGGCCAATAATCTTATTTTCTTCGTAATTCTCAGGATCATCAACATCAATTTGATCAGTAAAGACAACTAATTCACGTAATTCAAGCATTGCTTTGATTTCATAATAATTATCTCCGGTATAGTCCTCTAAAACAATCCCTAATTCGCCCAAAGAAATCACTAATTTTATTTTTGTTCCTTCTTTAACAGTACGGTTTTGCTGTGGGATGGTTCTCGCGACTAAACCTTCCGGAACATTACTGCTAAATTCCTCTTCATATTCCAGTTCAACCTTTAAACCAACTTCACGTAAAGCTTTTTCAGCCTCCACCGGATCCATATTAGCCACATTAGGGACAACTACTTCTTCTGTTTTACTGACACTTGGATATATTAAAACTAAATAGATTATTCCCCCAACTAGCGATATACAAATAAAAGCTAAAAACCCAATAATCAAATTTAAAAACATATCAGATTTTTTCTTTTCTGGCTTTTCTTCAATTCTAACATTGCTTTCATTTTCGGGATGCTCATAAACAATTCTTTCATCAGTTTGAAACTCAGGATCAAGGCTTTTTTCCAAATCACTAAATAATTGATTTGCATTTTCATAACGGTTTTTTGGATTTTTTGCACATGCCTTTAAAATAATATTTTCTAAAGTTTGGGGAATATCAGGATTAATTGCGCGAACACTAGGAAGTTGTTCTCTCATTTGTTTAATCGCAATTTCAACTGCATTATCACCACGAAATGGAATTCGTCCAATTAACAATTCATACATCAAAATTCCTAAAGAATAAATATCACTCCGAATCGTTGCCGAACCACCATTGGCTTGTTCTGGTGGAAGATAATGAACTGACCCCATTACTGAATTAGTTTGCGTTATTTCATTACTGTTCATCGCCATTGCAATTCCAAAATCAGTAATTTTTAACGTTCCATCGTCTAAAATCAATACATTCTGGGGTTTAATATCACGGTGAATAATATAACTAGAATGGGCATGAATAACAGCGCTGGTTAATTGTTTCATAATATCAACTGTCTCATGAAGTGTTAAAGCCCCTCTTCTTTTAATTAAACTTTTTAAAGTCCGCCCCTCAACATATTCCATAACAATAAAATAGTTGCCATCATCTTCACCAACATCATACATTTCGACAATATTTGGATGTGAAAGTGAACTAGCATTAATTGCTTCTCTTTGAAAACGGCGAACAAATTTTTCATCTTCTGCTAAATCACCACGAAGCACTTTGACCGCAACATTTCTTCCTAATATTTCATCAAATGCTAAATACACATTAGCCATTCCACCTTCGCCAATTAAGCGAACAATGCGATAACGATCATTTATTTTTTGTTCTTTTGTTATCATATCTTCACGCCTTTCTTATCTAAATAAGCTACCGAAATATTATCAGTTCCACCTCGGTTATTACTCTTGATGACTAATTTATTTGTTTTTTCTTCAACACTAATCTCTTCATTTAAAACCTTAATAATTTGTTCGTCATCAAGCATATCTGTCAATCCATCACTACAAAGCAAAATCCCATCAATTTCATTTTCAACATGAAAAATATCCATTTCAATTGATGATTTTGCACCTAGCGCTTTCATTAAAACATTTTTTCGTGGGTGTTTTTTGGCCTCATCACTGGTTAACTCACCCGTTGAAATTAATAAATTTACTAGCGTATGATCTTGAGTAATCTTATACATTTTTTCATTACGAATTACATAACCTGAACTATCACCAATATTACCAAAAAGTAAAAATTGCGAAGTATAAATTGCCAATACTAATGTTGTTCCCATTCCTTTTTGGTCAGGATTTGATTCAGTATATTTATAAATCAACATATTAATTTCACTTACCGTTTCTTGAACCCAAGCAACGGCATCATCGTAATTTCCGATTGCACCAATTGCATGAAACCTTTTCCCCAAATGACTAATTGCAATTGATGAAGCAACTTCCCCAGCGCGATGCCCGCCCATTCCATCAGCGACTGCCATTAAATAATCACCATGTTCATTTTGAATAACAATCACGCTATCCTCATTATGGTCTCTTACTTTTCCAGGATCAGTTAAATAAGAATATTTCACTATTTTTCCTCCTCGTATTTGCTCTTTAGTTGACCACACGCTGCAAAAATATTTGTTCCTAATTCTTTGCGAATTGTCACATTTATTTTATTCTTTTTCATTATATCATAAAATTGCATTATTTGCTCTTTACTAGTTGCAACTAATTTTGAATTGTTAGTTTGATTGTAAGGAATCAAATTAACATAACAATTAATTCCTCTAATTAATTTTACCAATGCTAAGGCGTCTTCTTCGCGATCATTTATGCCCTTTAATAATATGTATTCAAAGGTAACCCGCCGATTGGTTTTTCTAATATATTTTTTAACACTTTTAATTAAACTTTCTAGGTTGTATACCTTATTAATTGGCATTAGCATTGTTCTTGTTTTATCATTAGCGGCATTCAAAGAAATTGCTAAATTGACTTGCAGCCCTTCATTAGCAAACTGATCAATTTTAGGAACAATCCCACAGGTAGATA
The DNA here is from genome assembly GCA_964349455.1 of uncultured Muribaculaceae bacterium. Lineage (GTDB taxonomy): Bacteria > Bacillota_I > Bacilli_A > RF39 > UBA660 > CSSED10-109M. Next base: position 11,703 of record CAYGGG010000023.1, read on the forward strand.
CGGTAATATGACGAGCACCAATTGCTAGTCCCTTTGGATGATTAATTGTATTAATAAATTTAATAACCGATTGGTAGTTGTCGAAGGGTTCGCCAATTCCCATTACTACCACATGCGACACACGAATCTTTTCCTCTTTTTCAACCAGCAGTATTTGTTGAACCATTTCAAAAGAATCTAAGTTTCTAATTTTTTTTAATTTACCGCTCTCACAAAACAAACAATCCATGTTACAACCAACCTGGGTTGAAATACATAAACTGTTTCCATAATTTTGTTTTAACAAAACTGCTTCAATTAAATTTTTATCTTCTAACTCAATTAAATACTTTTTTACATCCTTAGCCTCTTTCTTTTCAACTAATTTAATAAAATTTGTTTTAAATAATTCTTTTAATTCCTCTTGCAAATCTTTTTTAATATTTTTCATTTCAAAAAAATCATCAACTCTTTTTTTATAAAGCCAATCAAAAATTTGTTCGGCATGAAATTTTGGTAATCGTTTTTCCTCAAAAAAACTTTGTAATTCGGTAAACAATAAATCATAAATATTTTTCATATTACCACCCTTATTAATTATAGCAAAAAAAAAAGGTTTTTTTAACCTTTCTTTAAATATTTTTTTAAAACTCGCGAAACATCTTTTGCTAAGAAGCGTTCATAGGCGCAAATTGAGATAACTGCTAAAACGGCATTAATATCACTTTTTGCCTTAATTGGCAGGTCAAAATGACCATAATAACCATCTTCAATCATTACATCAAAGACATACCCTTTTTTCGATTTTTTTAATTCCTGAACGAAAATATCATTTTTTTTATCTAATCCATATAGGAATATTGGTCTGATCAAATCAATATTCATCTCTTGATTATCACCATCAGCAAAAATAATTTTTTCAGTTTTATTTAAAATTTCTTTATGCTCAACAATAAACTGATTTAAATGACCAGATTCAATAATTACATATTTAGGTTTTTCGGTTAGTTTTCCAATTATATTAAGCACCATATAAATATTTTTTTTATCAGCGGCAATTTTATTTTCGCCAATAATACAATTACAGCCCTTCAAATCATCTAATACGTTTGCTAGTAAAATACTTAAAAAAACATTTTCACCAAAAACAATGATTGTTTTATGTTTTTTAATAATAAAATCAATTACTTGCAAATATGAATATATTTTTAAATTTACGTTTCTTGCTTCAACCAGTTTAAAATCATCTTCGACAACCCTCTCACCTTTAACAGCAATCATACTTTCTGAACATGATTTATTAGTGAAAATATGCTTAACTGTTTCATTTTTTTCACTTTCATGACAACAAACAAGATACCCCATTTTACTTAAAAATGTTGCTAGATTACGCATCTCTGGTTCATTTACACCAATTAAATAATACATTTCTCACCTCTTATTTCAAAAAATCAATAATTAAAGGTCCTAAAATTAGTAAAAGAACTAATGGCAAGATTAATAGAACCGAAACAATACTAATTTTAAACGGAATTTTATTGATTGCCTCTTTTTGTTTTAAAAAGTTCTTTGTATTTAAAAAGTCAATTTGTTCTTTTAAACAATCAACAATTCTCGTTCCCATATCACTTGTTTCACTAATGATAAGAACTAAATTATTAATCGTTTCTGATGGCACCTTAATTGTTTTTAAAGCTTCACTTAAACTTTTGCCAAACTTCATTTCAATTAGCACCCGATTAAATTGATAACTTACATCAGAATCAATATTGGTACAAGCTGTTTCAAGTCCTTTTTCTAAAGTACTTCCTGTTTCAAGTGTTAAAACAAGAATTTCAATAAAGTACAATGCTTCATGATCCAATTTTTCTTCTCTTTTTTTTATTTGATAATCAATAAATATA
>CAYGGG010000024.1:0-12846 GCA_964349455.1 uncultured Muribaculaceae bacterium
AAACCTATTATATCATAACTTCTTGTTTAGTAAATTATAATATTATGATAAAATATATTTACTTAAGGGTGATAGAAATGGAAATAGTTAAATTAAGCAAAGAAGAGTTCAATAGTTTTATACGTGATGCCAAAAATACTTCTTTATACCAAACAAGTGAATATGGCCTCACAATGAGTAAACAAGGATATCAAGAATTATTTGTTGGTCTTAAACATCAAGAAAATATAATAGCGGCAGCTTTAATATTGATCAAAAACCGTTTTGGATTTAAATATGGGTATTGTCCAAGAGGATTTATTATTGACTATAATGATTATGATTTACTCGAAATATGGACTAAGCTATTAAAAAGATTCTTACAAGACTATCGAGTTGTTGCCATTAAATTATGCCCACCAATTAAAACAGATCAGGAAAATGAATTGATTATAATCAATCAACTTAAAAAACTTGGGTACTATCATTTTGGTTATAATAATTATTTTGAGGCCCTTAAGCCCAGATTTGAGGCCTATATTAATTTAGATACATCAATCGATCAGCTGTTTTTTAACATAAAAAAAGAATACCGCACTAAAATTAGATCGGCTCATAATCATGGTATTATTATTCATAAAGGTGAATTAGAAGATTTAGTTATTCTCCATAATCAAACCAAAAGAAAATATATTCGTGATTTAAAATATTATCATGAACTTTATCAACAATTTAAATCAACAGCATCAATTGATATTTTTTATGCCCAATTCAATACCCAAGATTTCTTAGAAAAAACAAAAGAAGAATATGAACAAATAGAAAAAGAAAGTGATTCAATCAATCACCAAGTATTAGAAGAAAAAATGAATAGCAATAGTTTTATCGAAAAAAAAATGACAATCGATAAAAAACTATCATTTTTAAAAGAAAAATTAATTGAGGCTCGAAAAATCAATAATACCTTTCCAAACAATATCAATTTAGCAAGTGCCTTAATAATTACACACAAAGAGGAAGCATATTTATTAATTGATGGATTAAATGAAAAATTTAAAACATTTAATGCCAAACATTTATTAATATGGAAATTAATTGAAAACTATCATAGTCTAGGATACAAAATATTTAATCTGGGAGGCATGGTTAATCCAAAAATTGAAAATAACAAGTTTAGTGGTCTTAATCAATTCAAATTATCATTTAATGCACAAAAGATAGAATACTTGGGTGATTTTGAATTAATTATAAATAAATCACATTATTTTATTTTTAGTAAAACTAATCCCATTTCAAAAATATTAAAAAAATAAAACATTGCAATCTCTGCAATGTTTTTTTTTATTTCGTAATCTCGGAAACAACACCAGCACCAACCGTACGTCCACCCTCACGAATTGAAAATTTAGTTCCATTTTCAACTGCAATTGGGTGAATTAATTCAACAGTCATGGTTATATTGTCACCTGGCATTACCATTTCAACCCCTTCGGGTAATTCAATCACGCCGGTAATATCGGTTGTTCTAAAGTAAAATTGTGGACGATAATTTGAAAAAAATGGAGTATGACGTCCGCCCTCTTCTTTACTTAAAACATATACTTCTGCTTTAAACTTATTATGTGGTGTAACTGATCCCGGTTTTGCAAGAACTTGTCCTCTTTCAACATCTTCTCGCGCTACCCCTCTTAATAAGATTCCAGCATTATCGCCAGCTTCAGCATAATCTAATTGTTTTCTAAACATTTCAATCCCAGTAACAACCACTTTTTTCGTATCTTTAATTCCAATAATTTCAACTTCATCATTTAATTTTAATTGTCCTCTTTCAACACGACCAGTAACAACTGTTCCCCGACCAGTAATTGTAAAAACGTCCTCAATTGGCATTAAATATGGTTTATCAATTTCACGAATTGGTGTTTCAATCCACGAATCAACCGCTGCCATTAATTCTTCAATTGCTTTTTCTGATTCACTATCGCCTTCCAATGCTTTCAATGCTGAACCACGAATAATTGGTGTATTATCACCATCAAATTCATATTCAGTTAATAATTCACGAATTTCCATTTCAACTAAATCTAATAATTCAGCATCATCGACCATATCACACTTGTTCATAAAAACAACCATTCTCGGCACTCCAACTTGCCTTGATAACAAAATATGTTCACGTGTTTGCGCCATTGGTCCATCAGTTGCTGCAATAACTAGTATTGCTCCATCCATTTGGGCAGCACCGGTAATCATATTTTTAATATAATCGGCATGCCCTGGACAATCAACGTGTGCATAATGTCGGCTATCAGTTTGATACTCGACATGCGCCGTGTTAATTGTAATTCCTCTTTCTTTTTCTTCTGGTGCTTTATCAATTTGGTCATATGCTTGAAATTCAGCACCACCTTTTTTTGCTAATACACTAGTAATAGCTGCTGTTAATGTTGTTTTTCCATGATCGACATGTCCGATTGTTCCGATATTAACATGCGGTTTTGATCGATCAAATTTTTCTTTAGCCATTTTTTTTCCTCCTTTTATTTGACTTACAAATTATATTGTACCTTAACTAATTAAAAATTTCAAGTTTTTTTTAACTATTTCCAGTTTTTTTAACAATTTCTTCGGAAATATTTTTTGGTACCTCCTCATAATGGTCTGATAACATTGTGAATGTTGCTCTTCCTTGCGTATTTGAACGAAGAGCGGTTGCATAATCAAACATCTCTGATAATGGAACCATTGCATTAATTACTAATGCATTTTCACGATTATCTTGTCCTAAAGGTTTTCCTCTTCTTGAAGTAATATCACCCATCACCGCCCCTAAATATTCTTCAGGGGTGACAACTTGAACTTTCATAATCGGTTCAAGCAATACTGGTTGACATTTTGATTTTGCATCTTTCAAAGCCATACTTGCGGCAATTTTAAAGGCCATTTCTGATGAGTCAACATCATGATATGAACCATCATATAATGTTGCTTTAACATCAACCATTGGATACCCCGCTAAGATTCCTGATTTCATTGCGTCTTGAATTCCTTTGTCAGTTACTGGAATATATTCTCGTGGGACTGTTCCACCAACAATTTTATCAACAAACTCATATCCTTTTTCTGGATTTGGTTCAAATTTTATTTTTACATGCCCATATTGACCACGGCCACCTGATTGTTTAATATATTTACCTTCACATTCGGCACCAATCTTAATTGTTTCACGATAAGAAACTTGTGGTTCACCAACATTGGCTTCAACTTTAAACTCACGTTTCATTCGATCAACAATGATTTCTAAATGTAATTGTCCCATTCCCGCAATAATTGTTTGTCCCGTTTCACGATTAGTGCTCGCTCTAAATGTTGGGTCTTCTTCTGATAATTTTTGCAAAGCATGTCCCATTTTGTCTTGATCTGCTTTTGATTTTGGTTCAACCGCTAATTCTATTACCGGTTCTGGAAAAACCATTGATTCTAAAACGCAAGGGTACTTTTCATCACATAATGTATCGCCAGTTGTTGTTTCTTTTAAACCAACTGCTGCTGCAATATCACCAGCATTTACTTCTTTTATTTCAGTTCGGTGATTAGCATGCATTTCTAAAATACGACCAATTCTTTCTTTTTTGCCCCTAGTGGAATTTAAAACATATGAACCACTGTTTAGTTTTCCTGAATAAACTCTAAGAAAAGCTAATCTTCCTACAAACGGATCGGTCGCAATTTTAAATGCTAATGCACTAAATGGTTCATCATCTGAAGGTTTTCGCTTAATTGGTTCTCCTTTTAAATCAACCCCTTCGATTGCTTCAACATCAATTGGTGCGGGCAAGTAATCAATTACTGCATCCAACAATAATTTAATTGCTTTATTACCTAATGCTGTTCCACAAAGAACTGGGAAAAAACTAGCTGATAACGTTCCTTTGCGAATCGCTCTCTTTAATAAGGTAATTGAAACTTCTTCTTCACCAAGATACTTTTCCATTAATTCATCATCATATTCAGAAACCATTTCAATTAATTCTTCTCTTTTTTGAATTACAGTTTCTTTTAAATCTTCTGGGATTTCAATTTCAACTGCATCTTCAGCTTCTTTACCATCATATTGATAAGCTTTCATTTCAACCATATCAATTACGCCGGTAAAATTGTCTTCTGCGCCAATTGGCCAAGTAATTGCGCTTGCTTTTACGCCTAATAGTTTTTCAATTGAGCGTAAACTCATCTCATAATCAGCACCCATTTTATCCATTTTATTTGCAAAAATTAACCTAGGCACTTGATATTCTGAAGCTTTTCGCCAAACATTTTCAGTTTGCGGTTCAACTCCCGCTTGCGCATCCAAAAGAGCAACTGCTCCATCTAATACGCGAAGTGATCTTGCAACTTCAACCGAAAAATCGACATGTCCTGGAGTATCAATAATATTTAAACGATGACCTTTCCAAGTAGCCGTTGTTGCTGCTGAGGTAATGGTAATACCTCGTTCTTGTTCTTGTTCCATCCAATCCATTTGTGAAGCTCCATCGTGAGTTTCACCAATTTTATGAATTTTTTTAGTATGAAATAAAATTCTTTCCGTACAAGTTGTTTTTCCAGCATCAATATGTGCCATTATTCCAAAATTTCTTGTTTTTTCCAAACTATATTCTCGAGCCATCTTCTTCCCTCTCTACCACCGGTAATGTGCAAAAGCTTTATTTGCCTCCGCCATCCGGTGCACTTCTTCTCTTTTTTTGACAGATGCGCCTGTTCCATTTGCCGCATCGATAATTTCATTTGCCAAATTTTCGCCCATTGATTTGCCATTACGAAGTCTTGCATATTGAACAAGCCATCGAAGTCCTAATACTTGACTACGATCACTTTTAACTTCAATTGGCACCTGATAATTAGCACCACCAACTCGTCTTGACTTTACTTCTAATGCCGGTTTTATATTTTCTAAAGCTTTATTAAAAACATCCAATGGTTCATTATTTGTTTTTGTTTTTATCAGATCAAAGGCTTCATACAAAATTGTTTGCGCGACGCCTCTTTTGCCATCAAGCATTAAACGATTCATCATTTTTGTTACCACTTTTGATTTATAAATCGGATCTGGTAAAACATCTCTTTTTTCTGCTCTTCTTTTTCTCATTTTATCCTCCTTCTATTTTGGTCTTTTTGCTCCATATTTAGAGCGCCCTTGACGTTTCTTATCAACGCCTGATGTATCTAATGTTCCACGAATAATATGATAACGAACACCGATTAAGTCTTTAACTCGCCCACCACGTACTAAAACAACGCTATGTTCTTGTAAATTATGGCCTTCGCCACCAATATATGCTCGCACTTCACTTCCATTACTTAATCTTACTTTGGCAAATTTCCGTAATGCTGAGTTTGGCTTTTTTGGTGTGACCGTTCCTACTTGTGTACAAACACCTTTTTTTTGTGGGTTAGTAGTTTTCGTATATTTTTTTGTACGACTATTATAACTAACTCCTAAAACCGGTGATTTACTTTTTCTTACCTTATCGGTTCTCCGCTTTCTAACTAACTGATTTACTGTTGGCACAAAATACCTCCTTTCATACACACATCCAGGTGTTTCATTTAATCGTTTTTATAAGATTTACAATGTAAATCCCAGATAAACATTATCACTATATCACTAATTATTTATCTTGTCAAATATTTTTTCAAAAATTTTACTTTATACTCTAAAAACTTGTCGTTTTTAATTGCTTCCTGTAATTCTTCAGTTAATTTTATTAAAAAACGCAAATTATGCTGCGACAATAATCGCCCACCTAATGATTCATTACAAACAATTAAATGTCTAATATAAGCTTTAGAATAATTATTACAAGTTTCACAATCACAAGTTTCATCTATTTTTGAAAAATCTTTTTTAAATTTTGCGTTTTTTAAATTAATTTTGCCCACTCTTGTAAAAGCATGCGCATGCCTTGCAATTCTTGTTGGTAACACACAATCAAACATATCAATCCCTCGTTCAACAGCTTCAATTAAATCAATTGGATCACCAACTCCCATTAAATATCTCACCTTGTCTTCTGGTAAAAAACTAATTGTATTATTAATCATTTGATACATTGTTTCCTTTTTTTCACCAACACTAACACCACCAATTGCATAACCATCAAAACCAATTTTAACTGTTTCAATAGCACTTTTTTTTCTTAAATCAGCAAACTCGCCACCTTGAACAATACCGAATAAGGCCTGTTTTTTATTTCGATGGCTTTCTTTACCCCGCAAAGCCCATCTCAATGTTCTTTCAACACTATCATTCATATATTCATGACTAACCGGATATGGTGGACATTCATCAAAACTCATTGCAATATCAGAATCCAAAATATTTTGAATTTCTATTGCTTTTTCAGGAGTTAAAAATAAAGGACTACCATCAAGATGATTTTTAAAAGCAACTCCCTCTTCTTTAATATCTTTCAATTTAGCAAGTGAAAAAACTTGAAAACCACCACTGTCAGTTAAAATTGGACGATCATAATTCATAAATTTATGTAAGCCGCCTGCTTCTTTTATGACATCAACCCCAGGTCTTAACCATAAATGATAAGCATTCGCTAAAATAATACCGCTGTTTATTTCTTTTAAATCACGACTAGTTAAAGTTTTAACATTTGCTAATGTTCCAACCGGCATAAAAATTGGTGTTTTATACTCACCCCGATTTGTTTTCAGCAAACCCAATCTTGCTTCACTTTTATTATCTTTTTTTATTAATTTAAAATTTATCATATTCACATCCCAAAACAATTATACAATAAAAAAAATGGTAAATCTATTACCATTTCCATATACTCGTAAAATTCCAACTTACATATGTGTCAACATCGTGTGGATACACTAGTTGACTTGTTGTTCGTGGCAAGCCTCTTCCATCACTATCTGATTGATTTGTTGTTTGACTATTATAATAAGAATTTGTCACCAATGGTGTATCCCAATCATCAAACTTACCAATTAAACCCCCAACATTAGTTGGTGTTCCAACAATTTGACTATAATTATAACTATTATTAATCCATAATCCTAATCCCACTAAACCACCAACACTATCAGTTCCAGTAATAATACCCGATGCATAAGAGTTATTAATAGTATCCCACGCATGTCCAACTAAGCCACCAATCATTTCTTTTCCAGTTACATTTCCCGTTGCATATGAACTAGCTACTTCACTTGCAGTTCCAATTAATCCTCCTAAACTGAAATCCTCATCATCAATGCCAGTAACATCACCAGTTGCATAACTTTTTGAAACAGTTCCGTAAGCAATCCCTACTAAACCTCCTGCAACCGAAGCACCAGTGACATTACCACTTGCTGAACTATTAGTTACTATTGAAGAACGTCCAGCTAATCCCCCAGTCCATCCACCAGGTCTTAACCCCCCTAACATTTCATGCCCATACACTTCATCTGCCTCTGCTAAATTTGTCACATTAGCGGCTGATGAACTATGTAAAATCGAATAAACACCCACTTGATCTCCTAGGCCAAGCAACCCCCCAATTCCAGATCCATTACCCGTAACAGTTCCTGACACATGGCAGTTAATGATAGTTGTTCCTCGTTCCATTGCATATGCTTCATTATGACCAATTAAAATACCAACTGCATCTTTACCCATCACTTGCATATTTTCCATTGTTACATTCTTTATATATCTATCTTCAGTATCAAACGGAAATGTTGATTCTGATGTTGCCGAAACTTTGGCAAATAAACCAATTTGTACTTCCGTTGGGTAATTAATTACTCCATTATAAATTCGATGACCATTACCATCAAAATTACCATTAAAGGTTTGAACACCATATGGTCCCATTTCACTATAACCAATTGGTTCAAAAGCACCATTTAAATCAATATCCGCAACCAATATATAGTTTAGCCACATTCCGCCTGCATAATATAAGAATCCATCATCCCATTCGGCAACACTATGTACCATTTCAAACTCAGTTCCCGCACCAAAAGTAAGACTTACCGGTGCACTCCAAGACATAATTCCTTCAATTTGTTTTAACTCTGCTTTTGTTGCAATTGGAATCCAACCATCATTATCAATTAAATCATGAATTTGCGGATTAGTTAATGGCGTGAATTCATATCCCTCATGTCCCACATCAACTAACATTGGATATCCTAAAGTTTCTTCTCCTTCTTCTAGTAATGTGAAATCACAATTTTGACCTTCTTCCAAATCTATAATCGTAATAATCGTACTATTTGCTTCCTTTAAAGCACACCAAAGATCTCGCCTAATTGCCATCTCAATTGTGCAACTTTCATTTATCTTGATATAACCATCATCAGGTCCTTTTCCCGAAAATTTCAAATCACCATCACTTTCAGAATCAAAATCACCATCCGAAAATAGAACAATTCGTTCCCGATTACTATTTGATAAGGCTTCGGTTAAACATTCATTTTCGGCTGTTTTTGAAAGTCCATAAGCGGTTGATTCAAACGCCCCCTTTTTTGCATTGGAAATAACATTTAAAACAATTGGCATCGCAATTAATAAAATAATTGCTAAAATTACAATAACTGCTAATAACTCGATTAGCGTGAACCCTTTTTTCATTTTCCCTCTCTCTCTATTTTGGTCTAAAAAGACGCTAAAAAAAACTTTTAATGATCGGCCTATCATCAAAAGCATTGTACACTTTAACTTATTATAAGTCAATATTTTTTTTTATTTTTTTTCGACCAATGTAAACAAAACGACAACTATTTATATCGATTCATTTGATTCATCATTTGATTAACTTGCTTTTGGCTAGGGGTTCGCCCCATTTGCATCATTAAAGCTTTAATCATTTGTTCATTGATTGGTGGATTTTGTTTAATATATTTTTCCATATATTTTTTTGCTACAAAAAACCCAATTACTGCACCTAAAACTAATCCCCCTAATATTTTTGCCATATCCAATAAAAACGCTGACCAATTCATTTTATCGCCTCCTTTAAATAGTTTACTAAATTTTTTTTGTTTTTTCAAATTAATTTTAAAATTCTTTTCTTAATCTCTTCAAATGTATAATCAAAGTGTTCTAAAACATCTTTTGTTTTAGCACTTATTCCAAAATGATTAACCGTAATTAAATATTTTTTATGATAAACATATCCTTCCCAACCAAAAGAAGAAGCCGCTTCAATCACAATTTTTTTGATTCCTTTTGGCAAAACCTTTAATTGATATTTTTCAGTTTGCGTTTCAAACAATTCCCGACATGGCATACTAACAACTCGTAAATCAATTTTCTTTTCCCGATATAATTCCTTTGCAATTTGCATTGCAACCCCAACCTCAGACCCTGTTGCAATAATAATCCCGTGCAAGTTTTTTTCTTTACGAACAATATATGCTCCTTTTTCAACCATCTTAACTCTTGTATTTACTTGCTTTCTTACTCTATTCCTTGATAAAACAATTGCTGAAGGCCCATTACTTGTAAACGCTATTTTAAAACTTCCCTCAGTTTCTTTAATATCAGCTGGTCGAAATACATTTAAATTAGGAATACTTCGCAACATCGCTAGTTGTTCGACTGGTTGGTGGGTTGGCCCATCAGGCCCGATGTTAATTGAATCATGCGTAAATATAAAAATCGAATTTGTTTTCATAATTGCTGCTAATCTAATTGCTGGTTTCATATAATCAGCAAAAACTAAAAAAGTTGAAGCATAAGGCCGAAGCCCTGTTAAACTAATGCCATTGGTTATCTGCCCCATGGCATGTTCACGGACACCATACCAAATATTACGACCTAGATAATTATTTTTCCCAAAATCAAGAAATTCCGGAAAATAAGTTTTAGTTGAACTACCCAAATCGGCACTACCACCAATAATCATTTTATTATTTTCCATAATTCTTTTTAAAACCTTGGCCCCACTAATCCGTAATTCTTCATCACTCTGATATAAATCATCAAATTTCATATTCATATTAATTGGTTCAAATCTAATTTTTTCGTCAACAAACCGACGACTATCTATTTTACCAATTGCATAATTTCTAATTTCATCTGGAACATAAAAAGCTTCTTTAATATTAAGAATTTTCCGCAAATTAACAATATCCTCTTTTAATAATGGTTTCCCGTGTACTTCATTTGACCCTTGCCAAAAAGAATCCTGACCAATAATTGTTTTCACTTCAATTAAAACTGGTTTATCACTTTTTTTTGACAATTCAATGACATAGTTTAAGGTGTGCAAATCATTACCATCAGTTACTTTATAATAATCAAAACCAATTGCCTCAAATCTTTTTTTTATATCTTCAAAAAAAGATTTTTCTAACCACCCATCTAAAGTAACATCATTTGAATCATATATAATAATTAGATTATTCAATTTCAAATTACCAGCAAGTGATAAAGATTCATAACTAATTCCTTCCATTAAATCACCATCACTACATAAAACATAAACAAAATTATTTTTTTGAAGGTAGCGATCACCAATTGCCAAACCAACAGCACCGGCAATTCCCTGGCCTAATGGCCCGGTTGTCATTTCAACTCCTGGGGTCATAAAATTCTCTGGATGACCCGGTGTAATTGATCCTTTATTTCTAAATTGTTTTAAATCATCAATTGAAATTGGGAAACCAAACATGTGTAGAGTCGCATAAAGCAATGCCGATCCATGACCAGCTGATAAAACAAATCGATCACTTGATTGATGTGATAAATTAAGGCGGAGATGGTTAGCGTAAATACTATAAATAATTGGTGCCGCCGACAAAACAATTCCTGGATGACCACTTTCGCCGCGATCAATCATATCAATTCCAAGCATTTTTATGTGATTTACGACTTTTTTTTCCATTCTTATCACCCCTACTTTTAAAGTATATCAAAAAAAAAAGGAAATAACAATTTCCTAATCATATTTTAAACTATAATCAATTTTATCTTCAACAATTGTATAATAGATCAAATCAGAATCAATCACCTCTTCAATTTGATAATACCGATTCTTTTCATGAATTGATAAAACTATTACACCGATGAAGAACACAATTAATAGCCAATTTTCGATTATTTTATTCATGTAAATCCCTCCTTCATTAAACTCATCATAACACGAACAAATGTTCTTGTCAAGAGAATAACGAACAGATGTTTGCACTTTACAAAAAAATGTGTTACAATGGAATAAATAAAAAGGAGGAATTATATGTCATTAACCAATCGACAAAAAGATACGCTTGATTTTATTAAAAAAACATTAGCAAAACATGGTTATCCACCAACGGTTAGAGAAATTGCTAGCCAACTAAAAGTTTCATCACCAGCTACGGTTCACGCTCATTTAGAAAATCTTGAGAAGAAGGGCTATATCAAAAAACTCGATTCAAAAAACCGAGCAATCGAATTAAGAGTTGAAAACGAATTCGTTGAAAAAAACGAAAAAACAATTGATATCCCCTTCCTTGGAACAGTAATTGCTGGTAACCCAATTGAAGCAATTGAACAAGCCGATCAATTCTTCCCCATTCCAATTGATTTAATTAATCCGAAAAAAGAATGCTTTGCTTTAAAAGTAAGTGGGGATTCGATGATTAATGCTGGCATTTATGAAGATGATATTGTTATTATTGAACAAACGGTTAATGTAAAAGATGGTGATATTGTTGTAGCAATGACTGATAATGCAGAAGTTACTTTGAAAAGATTTTTTAAAGAAGCAAAATATGCTCGGTTAGAACCGGAAAACGAAGAATATCAAACAATCATTTTAAAGAATGGCAAAATACTAGGAAAAGCAATTAATTTATACCGTAATTTATAAAAACCACTTAAAGTGGTTTTTATTCTTTACTTACTAACGCCATGATTGCATCAAATATTAACAGACAGAACAATATTGCCATAAATATTTTGTTAAAAAAAACAAAAACACCGATTAAGCCAATTACACTAATCATGATAGTGCCAATTGGTCTTAATATTTTTCGATCAATATTAGCTGAATTCATCTAAACCTCCTTAAAATCCTAAATAAATTAAAAATACCACAAAAATTAAAGTAATTATAATTGCATTTACCTGTTCAACAATTGATGTTTTGTTTTTTATCCCCAAAGATGCCGCTATCATTACCCCAGAAATCAATCCTCCAATATGAGCTGCATTATTAATCCCTGGAATCATAAACCCTAATAATAAATTTAACATAATTAATGGAATAAGTTGCGATTGCATCATATTCCCTAAATAAATACGATAATGGTAACCAAAATATAATAGTGCACCAAGTAAACCAAAAATAGCACCCGAAGCACCAGCACTCGTTCCTTGAAAGAAAACCATTGATAACAAACTGGCAATAATAATCGATAACAAATATATTGTTATATACTTGACTCGCCCAAAAAGATTTTCAATCTGCGGGCCAATAATATATAAAGCATAATTATTAAATAACAAATGAGTGATTCCAATATGAATAAAACCATTGGTTAATAATCGAAAATATTCGCCATCGCGAATTAATGGCGGGAAACTTGCTCCAAAATTTATTAACGTTATGCTATCGGTACTTCCCTTGCCCAAAATATACATCAAAAGAAAAATTAAAACATTAACGGCAATTAAACCATAAGTAACATATGGTTTTTTTTCAGAAAAAACTTCAGCATTTTTTTTAGCCTCACGAACACTTTTTTTATTAATTTCAGTGGATATTTTCATCATTAATTGTTCTCCTTTTTCTTTAAAATTGGTTTTTTCAAAAATAGCCGGAAATTCTTTAACAATAATACTATTTTTCAAATCATCCCAAGTCTTAAAAC
>CAYGGG010000025.1:0-12187 GCA_964349455.1 uncultured Muribaculaceae bacterium
CTATTAATAATGATTATTTTATGGTCGGTAACGACTTTTTCAACGTTCTATATGATATATACAATTTCACTTTGGCATGATGTTGAAAATATTTTAAGACTTGTAGCAGTAATTTTATTGTTGTTAATTTTAGCGGCACTGGTTATTATTTCGTTTAAAATTATTTTGCGAAAAAAATTAATAGCTTTTATCGTTTTTTGCGTGGGGAAACTGTTTTATGCCTTGTTAATCTTATTTATTGCATTTAATGTTCATCAGGTATATGGTAAATTAAAGGGAATTACGAAAAATAGCATTACCTATTCAACCAGTTTAGTAACAATTAATAGCGATGCAAAAGACATTGACAGTTTAACTGACGGCATAATTGGTATCTACAGTGATGAAGAAAGTATTGACGGGTATATTCTGCCAATCGAAATAATTGAAAAAAGGAATCTGAAAAACGAAATTGTATATATTGATAGCTACTTTGAAATAATCGAGCAACTTGAAAACGAAGAAATTGTCTATGCTTTTATGCCAACTAATTTTAAAACAATGTTTGGTGAAGTGGAAGAATATACTGAAACAATTGAAAAAATTAGAATTATTTATACTGAAGAAAAAACAGTTAAAATTGATAGCGAAACGAAAAAAATTGATTTCGATCAACCAATTACATTTTTGTTAATGGGAATTGATTCTAGAGAGGCTAATATTAGTGCTAGTGCATTTAACGGTGATGCTTTAATGGTGATAACCTTTAATCCGCAAACTTTAAATATGACAATATTGAGCATCCCAAGAGATACTTATGTGCCAATTGCTTGTTTTTCTGGAGAAAGAAAAAATAAAATAACGCATGCTGCATGGTATGGTGAAAAATGTATGAAAGAAACAATTGAAAATTTTCTTGATCTAGAGATTGATTATGTCGTTAAAATGAATTTTACTGGACTGGTTAATTTAGTTGATTTGGTTGGTGGTGTTGAAGTAGAAGTGCCATATAGTTTTTGCGAACAAAACAGTCAATCAAAGTGGGGAAAGAATACAGTTTATGTAATGGAAGGATTTCAAAAATTAGATGGTGAACAAGCACTGGCATTTTCTAGAAATCGAAAAAATAATACGGCAAAATGCGGTTATGGGTCAAATCAAGCTAATGACTTTATGCGCGGACAACATCAACAATTAGTGCTTCGGGCGTTAATGGAAAAAATAAAAGAGATTAGAAATATTAATACAATTCAGGATATATTAACCGAGATAAGCACAATGATGGAAACCAATATGCAAACAAACGAAATCTTATCGTTTTATAATGTCTTCAAAGATATTTTTGAACAAACTAAATATACATCAGTTGATGATTTGGTTTCGATTCAAAGATTGTACATAAGTGGGTATGATTATTATATTCATGATTATAGTCAAATCCATAACCAAGGGACACGGGGCAATTTATATAATTTTGTCGCTTATCAAGGAAGTATTGATGATGTAAAAAAAGCAATGAAAATTAATTTAGGGCTGCTTGAGTGGGAGCGGACAGAAACTTTTTCATTTAATGTCAACGAGCCCTATCAAGAAAAAGTAATTGGTAAAGGAATTTATCAAGAAACAAAAAGGCCGTTATTACCAAATTTATTAAGTTATACTTTGGAAAATATTGAAAAGTATGCTAATGAAAACAATTTACAATTAGAAATTGAATATGTTGATAATAATGGTCAATATCAGAATAACCAAATTATCAGCCAATTTCCGAAAGAAAAAACTGATATTGAGTTTGTAAATAAAATAATTATTCAAGTTGCTAAAACCTATTCAACTGTAATTGATTGTTCAGCACCAGGTAAAGAAAACTGTGCTTTTCCTAATTTAGTGGGACTGAGTTATAGTGAATATTTAAATATAAAAAAGAAATACAATTTAATGTGGAACGAAATTAGAATTGAACAAACCGATGCTGGTTATGATCAAACCAAATCATTAAAAGTTGTTTTACAAAGTGTTGCAGTGGGAACGGATGTTTATGGTATTTTGGGTCAAACAGTGACAATTGAGTATATGGCTGAATATGAAGAGATTGTTGAACAGGAGGAATAATGATTTATCGTCTAGAAAATGTAAGCAAAATTTATAATCAAAATAACGTTGCATTAGATAATGTTGATTTAGAAATAGAAGCTGGACAAATTATGGTTGTTTTAGGTCCGTCTGGTTCTGGTAAATCAACATTACTAAACATTTTATCCGGCCTTGATTACCCAAGTAGGGGCAAGGTTTTTTATCGTGATGAGCGAGTTGACCAAAAAAACGAAACAGAAATAACCGAGTATCGTTACCATGATCTTGGTTTTGTTTTTCAAAGTTATAACTTAATGTCAACTTTAACAGCAAAAGAAAATATTGAATTAGGCAAAGTTGTTAAAGATGAGATGGAATTAAAAAAAATTATAAAAAAATTAGGACTAGAAGAACATCAAGATAAGTATCCATATCAATTATCTGGTGGCCAGATGCAACGAGTGGCAATTGCTCGTTCATTAATTAAAAATCCAAAAGTAATTTTTTGTGATGAACCAACTGGAGCACTAGATGAAAAAATCGGTAAAATTATTTTAAAAGAACTGCAAAAAATAAACCGTGAAAAGGGAACGACGATTATTATTGTTACTCATAATCCAAGTATTGGGAAAATGGCTAATGTCGTTGTTAAGATGAATAGTGGTAAAATTGTTGAACAATTTGAAAACAAAAATCCAGTTTCGGCCGATGAATTGAGGTGGGTCTAATGAATTTGCTTTTTTTAAATGCAATAAAAGGGATTATGTCAAAAAAAATTCAAGTTGTTGCAATAATTTTATTAATTGCCATTTCAACGACTTTATATGTTTCAGCTAACGTTGCTATTAATCAAGTAAAAGATGGCTATTATAATTATCTAAAAAACCAAAAAGTTGAACATTTTAGTTTTTATCCATCGTTTGAACTTGAGGAATTTAAAAAAATTGATTTAGATTTATTAAATGGAATTAGTTTAACTGATGAAGAAAAAATGGTTATCAAACAAGTTAGTTTATGCTTAGAAACAGAATGTTCAGAACAAACGCTATTGATTTTGTATAGTGTCTTTGTTAAATATAATAAACATTTAGAGTTAAATTTAGATAAAGTAGAGGCCTTCGCACAAGAAAAAGAATTTGATTATCAAATTGAAACAAGCAAGCTAAGAATTGAGGGTGATAATTATTATAAGGCGATTCCTTATTTAGAAAAAAAGATTAACATTCCCTATTTATTAGAAGGAAAGTTTCCTGAAAAAGATGATGAAATAACAATTCTGCCCAATTACGCGAGTGCAAATCAATTAGTAATTGGTGATGATTATGTAATAAATGATATTACTTATAAAATTGTTGGTTTTGCCTTTCTTCCAGATCATATTTATCCAATTTTATCAATTAATGTTCCGGTATTTAAAGAAGAAACCAATAATATTATGTTAATGAATGAGAATACCTATAATCAGTTTATCGGTATTGAAGAAAAAATTTATGTTGGGCGTTATCAAACTGAAATTGATTTTCGTAATCGAAATATTTTTGAAGAAGAAGGAATTTATGACCAAGAAGTAATTGAATATGGAATGGCTAGTTTTCTTCGTTTTGCAAGGACAGATGCCATTCAAGGTGATTTAGAACCTAACGAAATATTTACTAATATATTTGTGAATGTTTTATTGGCAATTAGTGCGGTTATGATTATCATTATTGTTAAAAAAAGAATTGAAAGTGAAAAAAATCAAGTGGGTATTTTAAAGGCATTGGGCTATGGGACATTTAAGATATCAATTAGTTATTTGATTTATCCAATTGTTGGTGCTGTATTGGGTAGTTTAATTGGTTATTATGTGGGAGTCGTGCTTTCAAAACCATTAGTTGATGTCTACATTAGTTTTTACAATGTACCGCTTCAAGAACACCAAATTACTTTTGATTATATTAATCGCGTCTTTTTAATGCCAATTATCTTTCTATCAATTGTTAGTTTTATAACAGCTTTTGTTATGATTCGTAAACCATCTTTGTTTTTATTAAAAGAGGGTAGTCATTTAAAGGTTAATTTTTTGACTAAATTTACTAACAAATTATTGAGAAAAAGATCTTTTAAAACCCGATTTAAATATTCACTTGCTTTTAGATCGTTAGGTAAATTATTAATAGTTTCATTTGTTGCTTTTGCATCAGGACTTTTAATTACTTTGTTTATGATTGGTAACGGTTTGTTTAATGGTTTATTAGATCAAGCTTTTGGCAGCATGAAATTTGATTATGTTGTTAATTATAATACTTTTTTAATTGATCAAGACGAAGAAGCTGATTTATTTTTTACAATTGATCATAAGGTTGAAAAAATAATCAGTAATGGCAAAGAAAAAGAAATTGAAGAAAAAATTGAGATTACTTTATTTGGGGTTGATCAAGATCTAAAATATTTGGAAGTAAGAGATGAAAAAGAAGAACTACTTATTTCAAAAGTTAAAGATAATAATGTTTTAATTTCAAAAAGAATTGCTGAATTAAATCAAATAGAATTAGAGGACCAAATTTTCTTAAAACTAGATAATCAACTGGTTGCTTTTCAGGTGGCGGGAATTTATCAGGACTATTTTGGCCGGTTGGTATTTATTGACCGATCTGAAATGAGCACTTTATATGGTTTTGATTATCCAATTTATAACGCAAAGTATACAAATAATCAAAAGTATCAAGATACAACTAGTTTAGATGAAGAAGAAATTGATAAAATTGCCGGGGTTTTTAGTATCAAAGATTTAGAAGAAAATATAAGAAAAGAAATGGAAGCGTTTGATTATGTTATATATGTGATTATTATTTTTGCAGCAATAATGGCTTTTATTATTATGCTAGTAATTGCTAATGTTGTGGTTGAGGAAAATAAGAAAAATATTTCATTAATGAAAGTATTAGGTTATAAGAATAAAGAAATTGGTGCGATTGTTTTAAATATTTATACACCATTTATTATTGTTTCTTATATTTTATCGGTTCCAGCAATGGTTTATTTAGTTAAATATTTATTAGATAGATATGCGGGTGATATTGGATTTGTAATACCCGTTGAAATTTCTTTGGTGCAAACAGGGATAGGTTTAATTGCTCTGTTGGTTGCATATTATTTGGGAATTGGCGTTTCAAAACGAGTTTTAAATAAAATCAGCTTGTCAGAGGCTTTAAAGAGGGAGTGATATGATGATAAAAATAAAAGATGTTTGTAAAATATATCAAGTTGCCGACGCACCTTTTTATGCATTAGATAGGGTTGATTTAGAAATAAAAGAAGGTGAAATCATTGTCGTTTTAGGACCTTCTGGTTCGGGCAAGACAACTTTGTTAAATGTTATGTCTGGTCTTGATAAGGTTTCAAGTGGCAATATTTTCTATAATGAAACTGATATTACCAAGTTTAGCGATTTTCAAATGACAAAGCATCGTCAAAAAAATGTTGGGTTTATTTTTCAAAGTTATAATTTATTAGAACATTTAAATGTTTATGAAAATATATTAGTTGGTGAAAAATTAGCAAAAGAAAAAGTTGATGTTGATGAAATTATTAGTGTTGTCGGTTTAACAAAACATAAGCACAAAAAAAACTATCAGTTATCTGGTGGCGAACAGCAAAGGGTGTCAATTGCAAGGGCCTTGGCCAAGAACCCGAAAGTGCTATTTTGTGATGAACCAACAGGAGCACTAGATGAAGAAACAGGTAAAATTGTGCTGGATAAATTAGTCCAAGTTAATGAAAAGTTCAAAACAACAATTTTAATTGTTACTCATAATCCCGGGATCTCTTTTATTGCTGATCGAATTATTAAAATGAATAGCGGTAAAATTATTGAAAATGTTAAAAATGAAAGAGTTAAACCAAAGAATGTTGAGTGGTGTTAAAAGAAAAGTTAAAATAAATAGACTTTTCTTTTTTTTTGTATTATAATAAGAGCCGATTTGGAGGTGCTTTGATGAAAAAAAATTTACCAGTGATTCTTCTAAGAGGAATCGTATTAGTTCCAAATAATGAAATAAGACTTGAATTTGATAATCAAGAAAGTAAAAGTGTAATTGATATGGCTGAATATTTTCATGACAATTATATTTTTATAATAAATGAAATAACTAATGAACAAACGCAAAAAATTGGCATAATTTCTAAAATAGAAAAAAAATTTTTAGAAGCAAACGGAAATTACCGAGTTGTTATTAAAGGATTATATCGTGGTCGAATAATTGAATATATAAATTCAGATACACCAGAAAGTGTTGAAGTAATCGTTGAAAAAGTAGTTGAAAATGGTGTAAACGAAGAAGCGGAAATGATAAAAAAACTGTATCGCATAATTGAAGGATATATTAGGGGCAATCCATACATTGACCAAAAAGTTTTGGGCTTTTTTCGCGAAATGAAAAGTTTATCCGAAATGATTGATGCATCACTTCCATTTATTCCAATTACGCCAGAGCGTGCACTTGAATATGTCTATCAATTAGATGTAAAAACAAGAATGGATATGCTTTGTGGCGATATTGAACAAGAAGCGGTAAAAACAAATGTCGATGGGATGATTGATAGTAAAGTCCGTGTCGAATTGGACAAAAATCAACATGAATTTATTTTAAGAGAAAAAATGAAGGCCATTAAAGAAGAATTAGGTGAAGCTGGGTCAAAAGATGATGAAATTAGTGAATTACGCGAAAAGATTTTAAATTTAGCGGCACCGACAAGAATCAAAGAAAGATTACAAACTGAACTAAAAAGATATGATATGCTCCCGCCAACATCACCAGAAGTACATATCGCCGCTAATTATATTGACTGGTTACTAAATATTCCTTGGCAAAAAATGACCAAAGACAATGAAAATTTAAAAGATGTTGAACAAAAATTAGATAATTCACATTTTGGACTTGAAACAGTAAAAATGCGAATTTTAGAATTTCTTGCTGTTAAACAAAGAACTAATAGTTTAAATGGACCAATTTTATGTTTAGTTGGACCACCGGGGGTTGGTAAAACAAGTTTAGCGGTTAGTATTGCTGATGCAATGAAAAGGCAATTTGTTAAAATGTCAGTTGGTGGAATTCATGATGAAGCCGAATTAATTGGTCATCGCAAGGCCTATATTGGATCATCACCAGGACGAATTATTCAAGGTTTAAAAAAAGCAAAAACAGCTAACCCGCTATTTTTAATTGATGAAATCGATAAAATGACGAAAGATATCAAAGGTGATCCAGCAAGCGTTTTATTAGAAGTATTAGATCCAGAACAAAATAAATTTTTTAGTGATAATTATATTGAAGAAGCAGTTGACTTATCAAATGTATTGTTTATCGCGACCGCTAATTACGCTGAAGATATTCCAGATGCATTAAGAGATCGATTAGAAATTATTAATCTTTCGGGTTATACTGAATATGAGAAATTATACATTGCCAAAAATCATTTACTAACTAAGATTTGTCAAAATCATGGTATTGAATTAAAAAAAGTAACAATTAGTGATAATATTATTTTAGAAGTAATTCGTAATTATACAAAAGAAGCCGGTGTTCGTGAGTTAGAAAGACAGTTATCAAAAATTGTTCGTAAAGTTGTTTATGATATTGTAATAAATAAAAAAGAAAAAAACTATACCATCACCAAACCAGTGTTGCACAAATATTTAGGGACTGAAAGATATTTTACCGATAAAAAAGAATTCAAAAAAGAAATTGGCGTTGTCAACGGGCTTGTCTATACCTATTTTGGTGGCGATACCATTCCGATTGAAGTTAATTTGTATAAGGGCAAGGGCGATTTGATTTTAACGGGGTCATTGGGTGATGTAATGAAAGAAAGCGCTCAAATTGCCTTAGGTTATATTAAATCAAATCATCAATTATATAACATTGCTTATGAATTAATTACTAAAAATAACATTCATATTCACGTTCCAGAAGGAGCAGTCAAAAAAGATGGACCAAGTGCTGGAATTGCTTTAACAACAGCAATGATAAGTGTATTAGGAAAATATGAAATTCCGCATGATGTCGCGATGACTGGGGAAATTACTTTGCGAGGGCGGGTTCTTTCAATTGGTGGTTTAAAAGAAAAAAGTATTGGTGCTTTAAGAAATGGGATTAAAAAAATCATTATTCCCGAAGGTAATATGAAAGATATTTCGGAAATTCCAAAAGAAATTAATTCAAAGATAACTTATATTCCAGTTAAGAATTATTCGGAAGTTTTTAATTATTTTATGCAATAATTTGCTAAAAAAAGATAAATGTGCTAGAATAACTCTTCCAAACGCGAGGTGGGGGTAAATGAATAAATATAAATCAATGTCTCGTAAACGATTATATAATGCGACAGTTACAACTAAGCGCATTATTAGTGTTTTTAAAAAATTGAAATTCATGGAAAATGAAGCAAATAATGATAATACTTTTTTTCAAAAGCATATTGATTTACTAGCAGAATTAATTGAAAATGAACAAATGATTTGTGAAAAATTAAGTAGGGAAGATGATTATCAAGATGTTGTTCACCAGATTATGGATAACCCAGCGCAATTTCAAACAGATTATGGAATAAAAGGAAATGCTTTTAGTCGCTTTTTTCGTAATTTATTTATATATGATTATAATAAAAATGGTGAATCAGATATTAATATTTTAAATATTATGCCTGAATTTTCCCATTTAGATTTTAAAGCAACAAATCAAAACTATCCTCAATTATTTAAAGCTTTTTCAGAAGATTTATTTTATACTTACATAAAACTAATTGATCGGAAAATAAAGCAAAGCGATAATCAAAAACAAAAAAAGGTTTTGCTAGATGAAAAATATAAGATATTTTCAGTTTATGCTAATACAAATCAATTTTATTTAGATGAAGCAAAAAATAAAGAACACAAAATTGAAAGTAAAGCGGCATTAGTAATTGATGAAATGGAGTTAGATGAAAGGTTATATGATTTCCTAGTAACTGACTTTGCTTATAGTTTTTGTAATGAGTTCTTTGATAATGCTTTGGCGGTTGAGGATTGTGATTTTCAAAAAATCAATTTAAGAAGAGAAGGGTATTTAAAATTAGTTCTTTTAGAATCAGTATTATCATTAATACCCCACTCAACAATTGAAAACTTGGAAAACATGTTTTATAAAAAATATTATGAAGTAAACTATAATTTTGACTACCAAAACAAAAAAGCATCAGCTTTAGTTGTTGATGTGTTTGAAAAAATGAGAAAGAAACCAAAAGTGTTAACAATTTAAGTCTATTTTGATAGACTTTTATTATATAATAAAAAGAGGAGGGGTTATGGATAATAGTATTGTGGTTGAAAACTTAACTTTTGCATATGACCAGCATTTAATTTTTGATAAATTAAATTTAAAAATTAAACGGGGCAGTTGGACAACTATTATTGGGCCTAATGGTGGTGGCAAAAGTACTTTGATGAAGATTATGATTGGTGAACTAAAAGCCGAAGGGACAATTTTAGTTGATGGTCAGCTTTTAACTAGAAAAAATCAAAGAGAGTATTATAAAAAAATTTATCTTTTAAGTGAAATGCCCGATGATAAGTTTATTTCAGAAACAGTTAGAGATGAAATTGCTTTTGTTTTGGAAAATAAAAAAAGAGATCCAATCGAAATTGAAAAAAAAGTTAATCAAATTGCTAAAAAACTAAAAATAACGCATCTATTAAATAAAAGTCCATATCAATTATCCGGTGGTGAAAAACAAATTGTTTGTTTAGCAGCAATGCTCGCTCACGAACCGACCGTTGTTTTATTAGATGAAACATTAAATCGAATTGACTTTGAACAAAAAAATCAAATATTAAAAATGTTAAATCAATTAAGAAGAGAAAAAGGTTTAACTATTTTGGCAATAACTCATAATTTAGATGAAGCAATTGATGCTGATCAAATTATTGTCTTGGATCACGGCAAAATTGTTTTAAACGGAACTAAAATGGAAGTGTTACGTGAAGAAAAAATCTTAAATCGTTTAGGCGTTGATATTCCTTTTATGGTTTCTTTATCGATTAAATTAAATCATTATAATTTGTTAAGAGGAATTGAACTTGATATGGATAAGTTGGTGACAAAGTTATGGCCATAAAATTAAAAAAAGTATCAGCAGCTTATGGCGAAAAATTAGCTTTAGAAAATATTAATGTTGAATTTCAAAGCGAAAGAATTACCGGTATTATCGGTCCGTCAGGTTCAGGAAAAACGACTTTAATTGAGGTGTCAGCAATGTTTCAAAGGCCAGCTGAAGGACATGTTTTTATTAAACAAAATAAAAAAATTGGTTTTGTTTTTGAGTTTCCAGAAAAACAATTTTTTTGTAATAGTGTTTATGATGAACTCCGTTATGGTTTAAAAGATAAAAGAAACGAAAAAAGAATTATTGATGTAATGAAGATTGTTGGGTTAGAAGAACATTATTTAAATCGAAACCCATTTAAGTTAAGTAATGGTGAAAAAAGAAGAGTTGCGATTGCCGCTATTTTAATTGGAAATCCCGATATTATTATTTTAGATGAACCAACGATTGGTTTAGACAAAAATAGTAAAGATAATTTAATTAGATTGATTAAATTGTTAAAAGAAAAATTTAAAAAAACAATTATCATCGTTAGTCAAGATATTGATTTTGTTTATGATTTAGTTGATGATGTTTGTGTTATTAATTTGGGGAAATTGGTTGCTCATGGTGAAAAGCAAAAAGTGCTAACACAAGTTGATTTATTGGAAGAGAATTTAATCAAAGCGCCTAAAATGGTTGAATTAACCAATAAGATCAAAGAAAGAACAAAAGAAAAGATGGTCTTTCATCAAGACATTAATGATCTTTTAAAGGATATATATCGTTATGCTAAGTAATATTACGATTGGGCGCTATTATCATAAGAACTCATTAATCCACTTTATGCATCCGTTTGTTAAAGTGTTAGCAACTTTTCTTTATGTAATGATTGTTGTTTTATTTAAAGATTTGTTCTTTTTGTTTTTACTTCTTTTATTTGTTTTATTAGTTGCTTTAATGAGTAAAATACCATTACTTGTTTATGGTAAATCAATTTGGTCATTAAAGTGGTTTATTGTTTCAATTATTGCAATTAATTTATTATTAAAAGTTGAAATAATTGATTTAGTTTTCACCGTTTTTCGATTAATTTTAATTGTTTTCTACTCCTCACTTTTGACCCTAACCACTTCACCAAATCAATTAGCAAAAGGCCTTGAAATGTTTATGAAACCATTACTTTTATTTAAAATCCCAGTTAAAAACATTTCATTAAGTTTAGTTCATGCAATCCGTTTTATTCCAGTGGTATTGGATACCGCTAATTCAATTGTGAAGGCCCAAAGATCAAGGGCAACTAACCGGGTGGTTGGTTTTTCACAAAGAATTGGGAATGCTTTTCAAATTATTGTTCCTTGTTTTATTAAGTCTTTGCAAAAAGCCGAAACAATTTCAATTGCAATGGAGCAAAGATTATATAATCTTAATCAAAGTCGCACCTACTATAATATGCCCAAACTAAAACTATTTGATCTTTATTTTTTAACAGTTCATTTAATTTTATTTGGGGCAATTATTTATAAGTTGGTGGTTGAGTGAGATATTTAATGGTGTTTAGCTATGATGGTAGTCAGTATGCCGGTTTTCAAAAGCAAAAAAATAAAAAAACAATTCAAGTAGAAATCGAACAAGCATTTTTTAAAATTTTTAAAAAAGAAATTAGAATCGTTGGTAGTGGCCGAACTGATAGTGGCGTTCACGCAATTGCTGCTACTTGTCATTTTGATATTGATCTTAATATTACCGATGAAAAAATGAAAAAAGCTTTAAATCTTGTTATTAACAAGGATATATATATTAATCAAATAAAAAAAATGAAAAATAATTTTCATGCTCGTTTTGATGTTAAGAAAAAGGACTATCTTTATATTATTAATACGGGCCAGTATAATGTTTTTGAAAAGGATTATGTTTATCAGTTAAATAAAGAATTAAATCTTGAAAAAATGAAAAAAGCGATTAAATATTTTGAAGGAGAGCATAATTTTGAATCTTTTTGCAAAAAAAAAGATGAAACCGATTTTACTAGAAC
>CAYGGG010000026.1:0-11545 GCA_964349455.1 uncultured Muribaculaceae bacterium
TTATAATAATATCAGCGGGCACTTGAATAATCTCTTCATCAACCATAATTTCAAACAAATCTTTTGCTTTTTGTTTGATTTTTTTTAATTCCATTTTCTCACCAACCTAATTATAACAAACAAACGTTCACTTTTCAATTAAAAAAATAAACTATTTCAAGTTTATTAATTCATTTGCAATTTCTTCTAAAGCTTTACCAATATTTTTTTTAGCTTTATAATCATTTTCTTCCATTTGATAATGCTTATAAGTTTCCATTTCCTCAACTCTTTTAATTACAACATTTACTAATAAAAACTTAGAACCAACCCGATTATTTAATTTATCAATTGATGGATATATCATTTTATCACTCTCCTCTTATATTATATACTGTTTTATCTTATATTACAACTAATCAAATAATTTTTTCAATAATACTCATATGCTTGACACTTTCACCAAACTTAAAACAACTTAGAATTTCTAAAATTGATAAATCTTTTGCATTATAATAAACCGTTAATAACTTATCACCTTGTTTAACATATTCACCAACTTTATAATGAAAAACAAAACCAACCCCATAATCAATTTGATCTTCAACAAGATATCTGCCACCACCTAATTTTCTTACCAATTCACCAATTTTATAAGCATCAATTTCTTTAATATAACCTGTTTTTGGACTGGGAATAAATTGTAATTTTGAACTTAATTCAATATTATTAATATTACCATGTTGATTTATAACAATTTTTTCAAACCAAGCTAATCCTTCCTTTTTTTCAATTATTTCCTTGACCATTTCTTCTGCTTTTTTATTTGAAATATTCAGTTTTTCTTTAATTAAAACTGTTGCTAAAACAAGCACTAATCTATATAAATCTTGCTCATATTTACCATTTAAAAAATCAATTGCTTCAGCAACTTCCAAACCATTCCCAACATTATACCCGATTGGCTGGTCCATTTTAGAAATAACACAAACCGTTTTTACTCGGTAATGCTGACCAATCTTCTTCATCAATCTGCCCAAAAGAAGTGCATCTTTTTTACTTTTTATAAAAGCCCCTTTGCCCACTTTTAAATCAATCACTAAAATCTTTGCTCCACTAGCAATTTTTTTACTCATCACACTACTAGCAATTAGTGGGATTGAATTTGTCGTAGCCGTAACATCGCGTAATTGATAAATTTTTTTATCAGCTGGCGTAATATCTTTTTGACTACTAACAAGACAAACATTAACATCTTGCAAAGCTTTTTTTATTTCGCCTTCATTTAACTCCACCCGAAAACCAGCAATTGACTCTAATTTATCAATAGTCCCACCAGTGTGTCCTAAACCGCGCCCACTCATTTTTACCATTTTTAAACCCGCAGCCGCAATGATTGGGGCGATAATTAAAGTTGTTTTATCACCAACCCCACCCGTTGAATGTTTATCAACCAATAACTCTTTTGAATGAAAACACTCGCCACTTTTAATTAGAGCATCAGTTAAAAAAAATGTTTCATTTTCAGTCATTCCATTAATTGTAATTGCCATTAATAAAGCACTCATTTGATAATCCTTAATTTCTTTATCAACATATCCTTTAATTAACCAATTAATTTCTTTTTTAGTTAAACTTTTTTTTAATCTTTTTTTATCAATTATTTCAATTATATTCATCATATCACCTATTTAAATTATAGCATAAAAAAAACAAATTAGAAATTTAATTTGTTTGATACCGCTTCATTATTTTAATACTTCGTTTTGGGTGTTTTAACACTTGATTATACAAATATCGATCTTTTCTTAACTCACTTAAAAAAGTTAATTCTTCAATTGAAATCGTTACTTTATAAGATTCATTTTTTTCACTAACAACATTATGGTCAAAGCCCAACAAATAATTTGGTGTAACTTCTAGTTCATTTACTAATTTCAGTAGTTTTTCAACACTAGGAACTCTTTTCCCAATCTCATAACCACAAACTGTTACTTTTGAAACACCAACTAAATCTCCTAACTCGGTTTGTGTAAAATTTTTTCTAATTCTTTCTTCTTTTAGCCTTTTTCCAAAAAACATAATATTCCCCCTAGTTATCTAGATGTTAATATTATATTCTTGATTAATTAGAAGACCAATTAAGTTAACTAAAGGTTAACTTATCCGATAGATCTTTCCTTTTTCAATTTTTTGATCATCTTCGACAATAATAATACTTTGATCAGGAATTGCTAATATTTCAATATTATATTTTTTTGCAAATCCTTTTAATTCTAAATCTCTTTTCAATTCTGATTCGTAATGGGGCTCTAGCGTTAAATCGATTCGATTAAGCCCTAAATAGCTATCAGGTTGATTGAAATCTTGATCTGAAGTAATAATTGCATACTTTGATAAATTAATCGCACCGGCACAAAAACCAATCACCAGGCCTTGATGATTTTTTATTTTTAATTCTAAATTATTTTTCTTAATTATTTCAAATTGCGTAATTGGATTACCACCCATTAAAAAATAAACAACATTTTCACCCTTCATATCATCCATTTGTTTATTTATATCAATCACTTTATCAAAAAAAACGCCAATTTTTTTAAAACAATTAATAATTGTATTTAAATAGTTTTCTTCATTACCAAAACCAGGAGCATCAATAAAAACCAATTTACTATTTTTTTTAACATTATTTTTTAAATACTCAGCTGTATATTCATTAAACGAACATTGATCAATACTATTTGATGATGAAATATCACCAATTAAATTAGAAAACAATAATGTTTTTTTCATAATTCACCTCACCAATATTGTACCACAAAAAAAACAAGGTTAATTACTGTTTTTGCTACTTAAAAAAATTACTTTTTTACAATCTTATTATATGAACTAAACCATATTATATTCTTTTGTAAATATTCTATTATCTGAACAATATTGCATTACAAATTGGTTGTTTTTCTTGCAAATAATTATACCGATAGTTTTATCGTGATCTATTCTTTTAATATGTTCGTCTATATAATTTATATATTTGCTTATTTGACCTATATGTTCTGCTTTTAATTCAGTAATTTTTAATTCCACTACAACGTAGCAGTTATAATTTATATTATATAATAATAAATCTATAAAATTGTATCTATCCCCAAGTTTTATTTTATATTCATTTTTAATATAAGTAAATCCATCTCCGAGTTCGGTTAGAAAGTTATCTAAATCTTCTAGAATTAACTGCTTTAATAATTTTTCAGATACTTCTTTGCAACCATAACTATTCTTAATTAAAATTGGATTTTTTATAAAATCTTCTATATTATTATTTGCTTTACTAATTAGTTTTTCTTTTATATTGCTATCTAATCTTTCATATTCATTGTTTTTTATTTTTATTCTTAGCTCGCGAACAGATAAATTTTGCACACCTACTATTTTGATATAGTAATAAATTTTTATTTTATCTTCAATCGGTAGTATTTCACAATAATGAGACCAACTTAAATGTTGCGACAATGTCGCAACATTTGAAAATAAATGATAAAATTTTAACATCCTAGATAAAGATGTATAAGTGTACCCTTTTCCTAATTCAATAGTTAGTTTTTTTGAATACTCTTTTATTATACCTTCTCCATAGCGCTTTCCAGCCTCAGAAAGTAGTTTACCTACATTATAGTATGTATTTAGATCACTTCTATTCTTACTATAATCTTTTGCTCTTTTATAAGCCTCATTATTTACTAATTCCGTTTTTATTTCATCATAATAATTACCACCTAAAGAAAAAGGACTATTCATCCTTTTCCTTGTTTTTGCTACTTAAAAAAGTTACTTTTTCTGCTACCACTTCCATTACATACCTTCTTGTTGCATCTTCAGCCTCATAATGACGAGTATTAATTCGTCCTTTAATCCCCAACAAATCACCCTTTTTAACATACTCTGCAGTGTTTTCAGCAATTCCCTTCCATAGAACACATGAAATAAAATCAGTCTCGTACTCACCATTAGCATTTTTATAACTTCTTGGAACAGCTAAGGTAATATTAGTTACTTTATTTCCATTTTCGGTTTCTCTTAATTCTGGATCCTTTACTAAACGTCCAACTAAAACAGTTTGATTTAACATTTCTTCCTCCTTTCTAATTATCAATATATAAAAAAAAGAACTGATTAACAAATCATTCTTTTTCAATTTTTATTTTTTTTTTATTATCAATTAATCTTTTTTTTCTACCAAAAAGATTAATTGTGATTTATTTTATGCTAATTTTTCTAATTCACTAAAAATTTCTTTTAATCGCACTTCATCAATATACTGTAAACTATCTTTTTTTGCTAACAAAAGTAAATCAAAATCGTCTTTTAAATTAGCAATTTTAAACTTCATATCACCACTTTGCATACTACCAAACAAATCACCACTACCTCTTAATTTAAAATCTTCTTCACTAATTAAAAACCCATCATTTGTTTTTTCCAAAATCTTTAACCTTTCACTATTTTGATCAGATAAAAAAACACAATAAGATTGCAAATCACTTCGCCCGACTCTACCTCTTAGCTGATGCAATGTCGAAAGTCCAAACATATGACTATCATAGACAACCATCATCGTTGCATTAGGATTATCAATTCCAACTTCAATAACGGTTGTACTAACCAAAATATTAATATTATTTTTCTTAAAATCGTTAATAATTGTTTCTTTTTCATCATTTTTTATCTTCCCATGTAAAAGACCAACCTTAAACTTTTTAGCAAACGCTTTTTCCATATTTTGATAGACTTGCATAACTGATTCCATATCAGTTTTTTCACTTTCTTCAATTAAAGGTGCAATCACATACACTTGATGGTCTTTCTTTAATTCTTCTAGCATTAATTCTAAAACATCCTTTAACTGTTTCATTTTTTTTACATAAGTAATAATTTTTTTACGTCCACTTGGTTGTTCTTTAATGATACTAATATCCATATCACCATAAATTGTTAAAGCATATGTCCTTGGAATTGGCGTTGCGCTCATATATAAAATATCTGGTGTCATTCCTTTATTCATTAAATTCTTTCTTTGATTAACACCAAAGCGATGTTGTTCATCGGTAATAACAAGTCCTAAATTACTAAATAAAACATCATCAGTTAATAAGGCATGCGTGCCAATGATAATATCAATTTGATGTTCATTTAATTTTTGTTTAATTTCTTGTTTCTTTTTAATCGAACTAGTTAAAAGAGCAATATTTAAATTGGGGAATAATTTTTGAAAAGTTTCAAAATGTTGATTAGCAAGCACCTCAGTAGGTACCATTAAAACACCTTGATAACCACTTAAATAATTAATATACAAAGCAACTAAAGCAACAATTGTCTTACCACTACCAACATCACCTTGTAACAGTCGATTCATTCTTTTTGAACTATTTAAATCAGCAAAAATATCATTAATTGCTTTTAATTGATCATTAGTCAATTGAAAGGGGATTTTTTTAAAATAATCTTCAACTTTTTTGAAATCAACATTTCGCTTTAATCCATTTTTCTTTTTATTTAATTTTAAATAATTAATTTTCAACATAAACAAAAATAATTCTTCATACTTTTGACGATAAATTGCTTTTTGCAATTTTTTTTGATCAGTTGGAAAATGAATTTCTTTTAAAGCTTCATCGATTGGTATAAATTGATATTTTTCAATTAAGGAGGTGGGCAAATAAGTTTTTGATTTATAATAGTAAAAAGCATTTCTAATCAAACTATTAATTTTTTTATTACTTAAAGCAGCTGTTTGATGATAAATTGGGGTGATTATTTTTTTAGGAGGAATTAGGCCAAACATTAATTCACTTGCAACTAGGGTATTTTTTAATCTTTCATATTTACCAATTAAAGTTATTTTAGTACCTTTAATTAATTTTGGTTTTAAAAAAGCACGATTATAAATATCAACATTAATTATTTTTCCATCAAAGTCAAATTTAAATTTAAGCAAATTTTTTCGAAAATTAAAATAGTAAACAGTTGGTTCACTAATAACAGTTCCATCAACGATTACTTTTTCACTTTCTAAACTAGTTCTCGTTAAAACTTCATAGCGAAATGGATAATAAGTGATTAAATTATCTAAATTAGTAATGTTGATTTTTTTTAAATTTTCAATCGTTTTGGGCCCAATTCCAGATAATTTTTCTAACATTTAACTATTTCACCTCTTTTTTTCATTTTTCACTTGACTTTTTTAAAAAAATCGTTTAGTATATAACCACCAATTCGATTTGGATTGGTGCTAGTTTACACTAGCCGACCCCTTTTTATTCTTTTTGCGGACTGCTTATGGCAGTCCAATTTTTTTTATTTTATTTAAAACAATTAAAAAATCACTTAATACTAAAACAACAGTTAAAACATATAGCAAGATTAAAAAAGTTTTTAAATAAATATTTTCATATTTATATATACGATTAAGATAGCTTTTATATCTTCGATGATAATGAAAAAATATTATATTTATCAAACTGATCAACAATAAAGTTGAGGTGCCAATCATCACAAGTTCTTTTTCTTGATTAGATTCAGACCATATGCCGATTTTGTTTTTAACAGCTTCTTTTTCTTTTAATTCTAACAATTCTGTATACTTATAATCACCATAAAGATAAGCAACCCGACCCATCCCATTTTCAATTATTAATTCTTGCAATAATGCATCATCAACAAACACCCAAGCAAGCAAACGATTATAGCGATCATATAAATCACTATCCGCTTCATATTCTAAAGTAATTACTCCAGCACTCTTTAATTTCTGACAAGTAAATTCACTTGCTTCTTTTCCGAAAAATTCTTTTTTTGTTGTATACTCTGGGGTATCAATTGCTAAAAAACGAGTTGATTTGTTTTCGCCTTCAACAATGAAGCTAGCAGTATCACCATCAATGCAACGATCAAGTTGAACGATTTGAGCGTTTACAATAATCGGTATAAACAAAATTAATATTATCAACCATTTCATTTTCTCACCACTTTTATTATACAAAAAAAAATCTTTTTTGACAAAGATTTTTTTATAACAAATTTTGATTTATAATAATTTAATTTTTTACACAACGAACTGATGCTCCAACTGGCTGGGAAATGGCACCCTTATTAATACTTGATCCACCACTCAACATAGTTCGTCGCCAAGCGTTGCTGTCTTTTGGTGTTGAAGTCCATAAATCTAGAAGACTACCAACAGAATAGAGCGTACCATCATTTAGCCGGCCCCCAGTATATAATCCGTTAAAACCATATGTATCTATTCCGCCTTGCGTAACACTAATATATGTGATCCGATTTGTTCCACCAAAATTTGTTAGCGTGAACCAATTTGCATCTGTTGGCACTTTCCAACCTGTTGGGCATAAGCCTTGCGCACCTTCAGTTGTGCTACCATTCATTGCTGCCTTCCACTGGTATAATACCTCGTTTTGGTCCCAACCACTACCACCATTTATTCGACAGGCCAACTGATTAGTGTTCCATGCATTTGACAAACATCCATTATGAGTAGCACGTAAATTTTCGGCAAACCAACATTGTGTTCCAATTTGTACGGTTGCATAATTAACACCTTGCCAATTTACTGCTTGGCCACAGCTCCATGCCGTAACCCAATTAGCAGTTATTGTTTGGTTTCCTGTTACATTTGTAACTTCTCCGGTACTTGTGTTTAATGTTCCACCGCTTCCACTTGTTCTTGAAAAACTAGATAATGTATATCCTGATCTTGAACAAGAAGGTGCGGCTGATGTACTACCATGATTTATTGTTCTTGATGTTGGCGTACATGAACCGCCATTAGCGTTATAAGTTACCGTGTAACTATTAATTGTCCAATCAGCTCTAATGGTCATATTTTGCTGAACATTACTACAAATACCAGTTGATGGAGTGAATGTTCCAGCACAACTACCTACGCTTAACGTATAGCCATTTAATGTATAATTTGTTCTTGAACAAGATGGATTTGTTGAAGCACTACCATGATCAACAATGATTGGAGATGTGCTACATGAACCACTATTTGCATCAAAAGTAACAATATATGAATTCAACATGAAATTGGCCTGGATCGTTAAATTTTCAGTAACATTTATTACTTCCCCTGTGGATGAATTTAAAATACCACTTGTTCCACTAGTCATTAAGAAGTGTGTGAAATGATAACCAATATTAGTCGTATGTCCTGGTGCATCAGCCGTCCCCCCATGCGCTACTACTCTTGATGATGTATTAACCGAACCACCTGTTGTGGCCGTATAAGTTACTGTGTAAGTATTAATTATAAAGTTTGCTCTAATTGTCATTGCTTCTCTAACACTACTACATATCCCAGTGCTATTATTAAATGTTCCACTACAAGCTCCACTTTCAACTGTAAAATTAACAAAAGTATAATTCGTACTTGGCGTTGCGCTTGTTCCATTATTAGCTAAATCCCAATTAACTACTTCCGAACTTGTTCCAACACTTCCACCAGTACTTGCGGTATATGAAACAGTATAAGTATTAATCGTGAAATTAGCTCTTACCGTCATATGACCAATTACATTTGTGACTGCTCCCGTACTTGTATTTAATGTTCCATTGCCACTTCCACTAGTAATTTCAAAATTAGAAAATGTGTATCCCGTATTCGCACTATGACCTGGTGCAGCAGATGTTCCACCATGCGTTACTACTCTTGAAGCGATGCTGACTGTCCCGCCAGTGCTTGCTATATAACTTATCGTATATTCATTTAAAGTAAAGCTTGCTTCAATCGTCATATTACCAATTACATTTGTAACATTACCAGTTGATGTATTTAAATCACCATTACCAACGCCACTTACGGCTGTATAATGTGAGAATGTATATCCTGGATCAACTGTTATTGTTGGTGTTGTTGATGATCCCCCATGAGTCACAGTTCTGAAGGTTGGATTAAACGATGCACCTTGATTTGATTGATAATTAACGGTATATGAATTAATTGTAAAGTTTGCTCTTACCGTAATTGCTTCTCTAACGCTACTACAAACTCCAGTAGCTCCGCTAAATGTTCCGTTACAAGCTCCACTTTCCAGCGTATAATTTGTAAAACTATACCCAGTACTTGGATTTGCAACCGTTCCATTGTTAGCTGAATTCCAATTAACTGATTCACTACTTGGATTAACACTTCCACCGGTTCCTGCTGTGTATGAAACAGTATAACTATTAATTGCAAAATTTGCTCTAATTGTTTGATTTCCTGTTACATTTGTAACTGCTCCCGTACTTGTATTTAAAGTTCCACCACTTCCACTTGTTCTTTCAAAGTTAACAAAATGATAACCAGTATTAGCGGTATGTCCCGGTGCTGCTGAGTCACCACCATGACTTACCGTTCTTGATGAAACAGTAACTGAACCACCAGTACTTGCTGTATATGAAACAGTATAACTATTAAGCGTAAAGTTTGCTTGAATAGTCATCGCCCCAGTTACATTTGTAACTGCTCCCGTACTACTATTTAAAGTTCCATTACCTGCACCACTTGTTACAGTAAAATTAGCAAAAGTATAACCAGTAGTTGGTGTTGGCGTGACTGCCGCTGACGTTCCACCATGATCTACTACTCTTGAGGTTGGTGATACACTTCCACCTGTTCCTGCTTGATATGTTATTGTATATTGATTTATTTCAAAATTTGCTCTAATTGTCTGATTTCCAGTTACACCAGTAACTGCTCCAGTACTTGTATTTAAAGAACCGCCACTTCCGAAAGTTCTTTCAAAATCAACAAAATGATAACCAATATTAGCGGTATGTCCTGGTGCTGCTGAATCACCACCATGATTTACCGTTCTTGATGAAACAGTAACTGAACCACCAATACTTGCTGTATATGAAACGGTATAAGTATTAATTGTAAAATTTGCTCTTACCGTAATTGCTTCTCGAACACTACTACAAATACCAGTACTATTGCTAAATGTTCCATCACAGCTTCCACTAGTAATTGTAAAATTAGTAAAACTATATCCAGTACTCGGTGTTGCGCTTGTTCCAATGTTAGCTGAATCCCAATTAACTACTTCCGAACCTGTTCCAACACCACCACCAGCACTTGCTGTATACGAAACTGTATAAGTATTGATTGTAAAATTTGCTCTTACTGTCAAGTTACCAATTACATTAGTGACTGCTCCCGTACTTGTATTTAATGTTCCATTACCACTGCCGCTGGTAATTGAAAAATTATCAAAACTATAACCCGTATTCGCACTATGACCAGGTGCAGCAGATGTCCCACCATGCGTTACAACTCTTGATGCAGTATTAACCGAACCACCAATTCCTGTCGTATATGAAACCGTATATTCATTTAAAACAAAACTAGCTTCAATTGTCATATTACCAACTACATTTGTAACATTACCAGTTGAGGTATTTAATTCACCATTACCAACACCAGTAATAACTGTGTAATGTGAAAATGTATAACCTTCTTCGATTTCAACACTTGGCGTTGTTGCATCACTACCATGATTTACCGTTCGGTAATTTGGACTAAAAGTTGCCCCTTGATTTGATTGATAATTAACAGTATATTGTCTAACACTAAAATTAGCTCTAATTGTCATATCACCAATTACATTACTAATATTACCATTACTTAAATTTAAATCACCGTTACCAGATCCTTCAATAACTGTAAAATTAACAAAATCATAACCAGTATTCTCAGTTACATCCGGTCCTAAAGCAATTTCATCTTCTAATACATATTTAGATAATGGATCAACACTGCCACCAGTTCCTGCTCCATAAGTTATTGTATAAACATTTGGTGACACAACTGTAATTAAGTCATCAGTTTCAACCCCCGCAATTCGAACTCTAAACGTATACGTCGTTCCTGGTTCTAAATCAACAAAAGTTCTTGATGATTGCCAATTAATTCCATTAAGACTATACTCAACATTAGGTCCACTAACACTTGGTAAAATAGCAGTTAATTTGCCATTTTCTTGTAATGTCCACTCAATCAATCCCGCAAAATCAGTTATTTCGCAATCTTCTGTCATATCAGATAATCTAGTTACCGTTACTTCTTTATTATTAAATGCTTTTTGAACACACCAATAACCATCATTAATCGCCATTTGGACTTTACAATTTTGATTAATAACAATTACCCCATCGGCTGGTGCTCTACCAGAAAAGGCTATCATATCTTCAGAAGTAATGACTCCATCTTCAAAAACAACTTCCATTATTTTTGAATCACCTTTTACTAAATTAGCCATACATTCATTTTCTGATGTTTTTGAAAGACCATAAGCTGAAGATTCAAAAGCTCCTTTTCTAGCTTCTCCTATTACATTCAACACAATTGGCATTGCAATTAATAAAATAATTGCTAAAATGACAATTACTGCTAGTAATTCAATTAGCGTAAATCCTTTCTTTTTAACATAAAATAATTTTTTCATAAAAAAACTCCCTTTCTTTTTGATTACTATACTAATATTACACTTAAATTATAAAATTA
>CAYGGG010000027.1:0-11149 GCA_964349455.1 uncultured Muribaculaceae bacterium
CTACTAATACCAATTAATGTTGAAGCAAATTATTCGGAATCAGTTGTTGATGTTTTTTCGATGAATATTTATGAAATACAAGAAGCAGTTGATCGAGGATATATTAATTACGAATTATTAGCGAAACTATATCTAGAACGAATCGAAACCTATGAATCAAGTTTTAATTCAATTATTACTTTAAATGAAAATATTTTAGAAGAAGCAAGAGTAAAGGATATTGAGTATAAAAAGGATGGACGAATAAGTATTTTACATGGGATTCCATTAATTATTAAAGATAATATTGATGTTCTTGGAATGCCAACGACAGCTGGGTCAAAGGCGTTATTAAAGAATT
Organism: uncultured Muribaculaceae bacterium; assembly: GCA_964349455.1. GTDB lineage: Bacteria > Bacillota_I > Bacilli_A > RF39 > UBA660 > CSSED10-109M. The sequence continues at coordinate 341 of CAYGGG010000027.1, forward strand.
ATCCTTTGAAAAATGCTGAATTAGTTCAAAAATTGATTGATCAAGGTGCATTAGTGATGGCAAAAAGTAATATGAGTGAGTTTGCTTTCTCAGCAACAAATTCATATAGTTCCTATGGGCATGTAAGAAATGCTTATGATATGCGTTATTCAAGTTATGGTTCGTCAGGGGGAACAGCGGTTGCTGTGGCCCTTGGCTTTGCGACAGCGGGAATTGGAACGGATACAAATTCATCAATTAGAATGCCTGCCAGTGCTGCTGCTTTGGTTGGATTAAGACCTACCTATGGGTCGGTCAGTAGTGAAGGGATCATTCCTTATGATAAAGAAAGGGATGTGGCTGGGCCAATTGCTCGAAATAGTATTGATGCTGCTATAATATTTCAAGCAATATCCGATGATTTTTCAATGGATTTTAAAGAAGATTTGTCGGACTATAAAATTGGTGTGTTAGTTGATTTTTTTCAAGTTGATGCGAAAAGTTCCTTAAAACCTTATCAAGCAACATATAAGCCAATTAGTGATTTAATGCAAGAAATGTTAAATATTTTGGTGTTGGAAGGTGCTGAATTAATTGAAATTGAGAATCTTTATAATAAATATTATGATAGTATAAAAAATTCAACTTATAGTGGAGTTTTATTTTGTTATGATTTTAATCAATATATTAAAGGAACGGAAGGTCCAATTAAAAATTATAATGATTTGTTAAGAGGTGGGGGCTATATTCAAAATTTATCTTATTATAATGTCAGTTGTAATTATGATTTAAGAAATGTTAGAATAAAAGCTATTAATCAAAAAAAAGATCAATTTAAAGAGAAATTGCAAGCGCAAATGGATAGTTATGGGGTGGATGTTTTGTTGTACCCTACAACCAAAAACAGATTAATATTATTGAGTGAAAGTGGCGCTAATTCAATGAGTTCTCTTTTTGCACCAGTTACAGGTATGCCGGCAATTAACTTGGCAATTGGGTTTGTTGATAATCTTCCTTATGGAATGGAAGTTCTTGCCAGGCATAATGAAGAAGCACTATTGTTAAATATTGGTAATGTTATAGAAAGTAATACATTGTTTTATCACTTGTCCAAACAAGCACCAATGTTATATCAAGTTAGTGAGGAAAAGGTTGTTTTAAAGGAATTATATGACCAATTCTATTTAAATGATGAATATCAAGAATTAAATGAGAAAGCACGAAAAATCTTTTTAAATCAATTAGATTTTGATTCTAAAATAATTTTAGATTATAAAAATCATCACGTTCCAATTTATGAGTCATCTTTTAGTTTTAATGTTTTTGATTATGAAAGATATATGCCACTAACAATCGTACTTAGCTTAATTTATACTAATTTTTTAGTTGCTTTGTTTAATAAAAGAAAATGATTTATTATTATTGTTAAAAATGGTATAATGTTATTGGTGAGAAAATGCGTTTGCGAAAAGTAAAAAACAGTCAATTTATTATTGAATCATCGCCCTATGTTATAAAAAACAATAGTAAGGTAGTGGCGTTGGAAATTGGAGCCGGAAAGGGCGAATTCTTAATAAAGATGGCAATCGCAAACCCCAATATTAATTATGTTGGCATTGAAAAAAACGAAAGTGTTTTAGTAAAGGCTTTAAAAAAAATACCGAAAGGTATAGCTAACTTACAATTTATGTTGCTTGATGCAGAAGCGGTTGATGAAATGTTTAATAATTGTGTAACAACGCTTTATTTGAATTTTTCTGATCCATGGCCGAAAAAAAGACATCAATCAAGAAGATTAACTTGTGAAAAGTTTTTAAGGAAATATGAGACCATTTTTTTAAAAGAAAAAGAAATCATTATGAAGACGGATCAACTTGATTTGTTTGAATATTCGATTGATATGTTTAAGAAATTTAATTATACAATAATTGAATCTAGTTATGATTTGCATAATTCAAAAATTGAAAATATAGCAATTTCAGAATACGAAAAAAAATTTTCAGATATGGGTCATCAGATCTATTATGTAAAGGTTTTAAAAAAATAATTGGTTTTCTTATTAAAATTTGTTATAATATAGGAGAGTGACTTATAATGAAGAAAATTTTATGTCTAATATTGTTGTTAATAGTTACTGGGTGTACGATTGTGCGAATTGATACCATTGATATTAATAATATTATAAGTGTTGTGTTATCGAAAGATAACAAAATGGCTAATCAGCATGGTAAAGGATATAAGTACTATATTCCAAGGGGTGTAACATATGTTGATACAACGGGATATAATGAAAAACTTTATTCAAATGGATACTACTATTTTATTTATATTGATGCGGTTTCATATTATCATCAAGTTGATTTTGATTATAAAGTTGATGAAAATGCGAAATTTTCAAGAAAGATTGAAGTAAATGATAAAACTGGTTACCTTGAAATAAACCAGTCTGAGTTGGGCTATTACATTGAATTTGTTTATAATTATGCAAAGATAGAAGCACTTGTTGCTGAAAAGGATGTTGCTGATATCGTTTTAAAAGCTTCTTATATATTATCAACGATACAATTCAATGATAAAGTAATTGAATTATTATTACGAGATGATTATTTTGCAAATCGGGAAGAGGTATATAATATTTTTGAACCAAAAAAAGAAACTGATAATTTTTTACGTTATGAAGATGAATAGAGAGGTGTTTTATGGGATTTGTTGATAAACTGAAAGATTGGTTTAGTGATGAAGAAGAAGTACCAATAAAAACGGAAAAAACACAAGTAGAAATCAGCGCCCCAAAAGAGGAAAAAGTTGATCAGGGAATGGTAAAGCCGGTTGAAACGGCAAACCCAGTCTTTTTTTCTGATGATGATTTTAAAGAAATTCCGGAAAAAGACATCGCGAAAAAAAAGTATGTATCTAAAAATAAAAAAGATGAGGTATTGAAATTTAAACCATCACCAATTATTTCTCCAGTATACGGGATTCTTGATAAGAATTATAATAAGGAAGATATTGCAAATAAGAAAAAACCAATTGGTTTAGGAAGGTATGATTATGAAAATACGAGAGAGCATGATATTGATCGAATTCGCAAAAAAGCATATGGAACATTAGATGATGATTTGGAACAAGAGTTATCAAGTCAAAAGCATGTGTTAGTGGATGAGGAATTTGTTGAAGAAAAAGATTTGTTTGAAGAGTTAGAAGAAAATTCAATGCAGGTAGTTGAAGAAAAAAGAATCGAAGTTCCAATAAAAGTATCAAAGGTTGAAACCTCGTTAGAGGAAGAATTATTTCCGGAAACAAATGAGGAACCAATAATTAATGATCAGCCTTTTGAAGAAGATAATCAGTTAGCAGGGGAATTCAACGAAGATGAAAGTTTTTTAGATAAAGAAGAATATAAAGAAGAGGAATCAGAGAATGATAATTTGTTTAATCTAATTGATACTATGTATGAGAAAGGGGAATAAAAGATGAACGAAGTAAAAGAATTTATGCCAATTGTTCTATACATGTTATCATCAGTTTTGCTAGTATTTTTAATTTTGTTAGTTTATAAAGTAATTAAAACTTTAGAAAAAGTTGATATGCTAGTTGATGATTTTTATCAAAAAAGTCAAAAATTAAATTTTGTTTTTACAATTATTGAAAGATTAGAGTTATTAAATGAGAAAATTGTTCAAACAATTATTAGTGTTATTGCAAAATTTTTTGAAAAAAGAAGTGAGAAAAAAAAGAAAGGAGTGAAAAAAGATGAGTCGTAAAAAAGGATTTGGAAAACTTTTAGCAGGTTTGGCAATTGGTGCTGGGTTAGGAATGTTATTTGCACCGAAAAAAGGTAGCGAAATGCGAAAAGATTTGAAAGTGAAAATTGATGAGTTAATACAAAATGCTAAAGAAATAGATGTTGAAGAAGTAAAGGAAAAAATACAAGCCAAAGCATTGGAAATTAATGTATTAGTAAGTGAATTGGACAAAGAAAAAACTATTAAGATTGCTAAACAAAAGGCAAAACAAATACAAGATATGGGAGAAGAATTGGTAAAGTATGCGATTGCTTCTGGAACACCTGTTTTGCAAAAGATGGCTGAAAAGGTTCGTGTTAAAGCAATTGATGTTGCTAAAGAAGTTTTAGAGAGACTAGAAAAAAAAGATAAATAAAGAAAGCCGTAAGGCTTTTTTTGTAAAGTATGTTTAATATTAATTTACTTTAATGATTTGAAATGATATAATAGAGAAACACTAACGAAAAGGAAGAAAGATATGATTATAAATAATATTAAGTATAAAATAATTGAAAATTATAAAAATGGTTTTGATGAAAAAGTCTTAAGAGAAAAAATGACCGACTATTTTATCGATTTTGATTATGTTGTTGGTGATTGGTCTTATGGTAGTTTACGGCTAAAGGGATTTTGTAAAAATAATAATAAAATTTTTAATAAAATAAATGATTACCAATTTAAGGATAATTATTTAAAAGATTTTTGTAGTACTGAGTGTCGTTATTTTATTATTGAAAAAGAAGATGGTGGCGAGTAATGGAAATATATGAAATAAAAAACATGTTAAATGAACAATTAGCTAAAATTAATCAATTATGGAGGTTACTTTGACATTGATAACTTGATTGATGAAATTATTGAAGAAGAAAAAATAATAAATCAACCGGATTTTTGGCAAGATTCAAGAAAAGCTGAACAATTGGTTAAAGAAAAAAATCATAAGGAAAAAACAATTAATGAAATAAAATTATTAAAAGAAGAAATCGAAGGAAATTTGGAGTTGATTGAGTCTTTAAAAGATGAGTTTGATCAAGAAATTAAAATGTTAATCGAAGAAATGCTGGTAAAAACGCAACAACAGTTAAGGGACTTAGAAAACAAATTTTTATTGAACGGGCCTTATGATAATCATAATGTAATTATTGAAATTCATTCTGGTGCAGGGGGAACTGAGGCAAATGACTGGGTGGCAATGTTATACCGAATGTATTTGAAATATTTTGAAACTAAGAATTATAAAGTAAAAGTTTTGGGTGAAACCAAAGGCGAAGAAGTTGGCTATAAAAATATTATTATGCTAGTTGAAGGAGATAAGGGGTATGGGTATTTAAAATATGAACATGGAGTTCATCGCTTGATAAGAATTTCTCCGTTTGATTCAAATTCAAGAAGACACACCTCGTTTGCTTATGTGGATGTTATTCCATATTTTGAAGATGATGTTGAACTTATTGTTAATGATGATGATTTAAAAATTGACGTGTTCCGTAGTTCGGGAGCAGGTGGTCAATCAGTTAATACAACTGATAGTGCGGTTCGGGTTACGCATCTACCCACTGGAATTGTCGTTACTTGTCAAAATGAAAGAAGTCAAGTCAGAAATAAAGAGAGGGCGATCCAAGTTTTGAAAAACAAATTGTGGATAATTGAAACGAGCAAAAAAGAAGAGTCGCTTCGTAAAATACGTGGTGATGTGATTGATATTAATTTTGGGTCACAAATTAGAAGTTATGTGTTACATCCATATATGATGGTTAAAGATCACCGAACTAATACTGAAATTGGTAATGCAATGAAAGTGTTAGATGGTGAATTAGATGAGTTAATCGATGCAAATTTAAAGAAAGAAACAGGTGATTAGATGGCATTAATTAAATTGACAAAAGTGAAAAAAGTTTATAAATCCGGCGTAACAGCAATTCAGGATTTGAATTTAATAATTAATAAAGGTGAATTTGTTTTTATTATTGGTGTAACAGGGTGTGGCAAATCAACTTTAATTAAAATGTTATATCGTGAAGAAAAGCCAACCGCTGGGTCAATTTTATTGGGTGGGGTGGAAGTTTCGAAGTTAAGAAACAGTAAAATATTTAAAATGCGTCGAAAAATTGGTGTTGTTTTTCAAGATTTTAAATTGCTTGAAAACACAAATGTTTATGAGAATGTTGCTTTTGCATTAGAAATATTTGGACTGCCAAAAAGTGAGATTCATCCGCGGGTAATTAAGGCTTTAGAATTAGTAGGATTGAAAAATCGTTCAAAAAATTTACCGAGTCAATTATCAGGTGGTGAGCAACAAAGAGCGGCTATTGCAAGAGCAATTATTAATGATCCAAAACTATTGATTTGTGATGAACCAACTGGTAATTTAGATGATGATACCAGTCAAGAAATAATGGATGTATTGGATGCTATTAATAAAATGGGGACAACAGTTGTGATGGTTACACACAATCGTGATATTGTTAAACGAATGAAAAAGCGTGTTATTTTAATGGATTCTGGAAGAATTTTAAAAGATTACAAAGAAGGTGAGTTTGTATGAGAATTATGAGAATATTTGGTCGAAATATTAGAGATGCGGTTCGTAATGTTTTTCGTAATTTTGCCCTCTCTCTTGCTTCGATTTCGGCGATTACAATCACTTTAATTGTGGTTGCCGTTTCATTAATACTAACTTATAATGTTAATCACACAGCGGAAATTTTAACTAAAAATATTGAAATTATTGTGTTTTTAGAAAGAGATGTTGAAGAAGAAAAAATTGCTTTAGTTGAAGAAGAAATAAAAGCGATTGAAAACGTTGAAACGGTTGCTTTCAAGTCAAAAACTGATATTGCCGAAGAATATATGGCGGAGTCAGATGTTTTTTCAGCTATTATGGAGGGGTGGAGTGATGAAGATAATCCATTACAAGACACTTTTATTATTCGGGTCAAGGATAATAGTATAATTGGGACAACAGCCGATCTGATTAGTCAAATCGAAATGGTTACAGCTGTTAATTATGGTAAAGGAATGGTTGAAAAGTTACTGGAAATTTTCGAAGGAATTAAAAATGTAAGCGTTATCGCTATCGGTTCTTTGGTTTTAGTTACTGGATTTTTAATTTCAAATACCATTAAAATTACAATTTTTTCAAGAAGAAGAGAAATTGAAATAATGCGTTTGGTTGGTGCTTCAAATTTAAATATTAAGATTCCGTTTGTTTTTGAAGGATTATTTTTAGGAATAATTGGTTCAATTTTGCCAATTGTAATTGCATTCTATGGTTATAATCGCTTATTCGATTATGATTTAAATTTAATTATGCCAATTATTGAATTGATTGAACCAATGCCCTTCATTTATAATATTAGTTTGATTTTATTGGCAATCGGGGTTGGGGTTGGAATGCTTGCAAGTTGGCGAGCTGTTCAAAAACATTTAAAAATATAAAGGTGGAAATATGATTATAAAATCAGTTGATTTAACAATTAGTGCTGTAAGAACAAGTCAGTATCCTGAGAGTAATTTCCCAGAGTTTTTATTGGTTGGAAGATCAAACGTTGGGAAGAGTAGTTTTATTAATACTATTATTAATCGTAAAAATTATGCAAGAATATCAACTACTCCTGGAAAAACTCAAACAATTAATTTTTATAACGTTAATAATATTTTTTTCTTAGTTGATGCGCCGGGATACGGGTATGCAAAAGTTTCAAAGAAACAACGAAAAAAATTTGGTTTAATGATGGAAAACTATTTAAAGGAACGTGCTAGTTTGAAACAAGTTTTTTTATTGGTCGATTTTCGCTTAAAACTAAGTGAAGCGGATATTATGATGTATAATTTTTTAAAACATTATAAATTACCGGTAACAATTGTTGCAACGAAGGCTGATAAAGTTGGAATATCAAATTATCAAAAGCAACGAAAACTGATTTTAGATGATTTAGATTTGGTAATGGGCGATGAGTTTTTGGTTTTTTCAAGCGTAACAAAAGAAGGGCGCGAAGCAATTTTAGATAAAATTGAGCGAACGATTATCGTTTAAAACTAGATTTTCTAGTTTTTCTTTTAGGAGGGATTTAGATGCGAAAAGGTGTAGTTGCATTAGTTGGTAAGTCTAATACGGGCAAATCAACATTGTTTAATGCTGTTTTAGGAAAACGAATTTCAATTGTAGAAGATGTTGTGGGTGTAACAAGAGATCGAATTTATGGGCTAGTATCTTTTAATGACTATCAATTTCACTTGGTAGATACTGGTGGAATTAATTTAGCCGATGATCAATTTAAAAATGAAATTAAAATGCAAGCGGAATTAGCAATTGATGAAGCGGATTTGATTGTTTTTGTAGTGGATGGCAAGATGGGGCTTGATGCAAATGATTTAACTGTTCGTGATATGTTGTTACGCTCTAATAAAAACGTTGTAGTTGCGATAAATAAAAGTGATGCAAAAATGTTTAAAGAGAATATGTATGATTTCTATGAATTGGGATTTGATAATTATTTTTCAGTTTCGGCTGAACAAAAAGAAGGGATTCATGATTTATTGAAATATATTGTTGCTCACTTGCCCATCTTTGAAGATGATGCAGATGAGGAACAATTGAAATTCTCGATTATTGGGCGGCCGAATGTGGGCAAAAGTAGTTTAGTTAATGCTATTTTGAATGAAGAAAGAGTTATTGTTAGTGATAAACCTGGAACAACAAGAGATGCGATTGATACTAAATTTATTTATGAAGAAAAAGACTATATTGTAATTGATACAGCAGGGATGCGAAAAAAGGGGAAGGTTTATGAGTCAGTTGAGCGTTACAGTTTGTTACGTTCTTTAAAAGCAATTGACCGAAGTGATGTATGTTTAATTGTTTTGGATGCTAGTAGTGGTATAATCGAGCACGATAAACATATTGTTGGGTATGCAATTGAAGCGGGAAAGGCGATTGTTTTGGTTGTTAATAAATGGGATTTAGTGGAAAAAGAGAAAAATATTATTGATTATACAAAAATGATCCGAAATGAATTTGCCTTTATTCCTTATGCTCAAATTGTTTTTTTATCTGCTTTGACTAAAAAGAGATTAAAACACTTAATGCCAGAAATATTAAAAGCTTATGAAAACTATAATAAAGAGATAAAGACAAGTCATTTAAACGATGTGATTCGTGATGCTTATTATTTGAACCAGCCCCCTTCTTATCGGGGAAGAAAATTAAAAATATATTTTTGTAATCAAGTTAGTACAAAACCACCAACATTTAATATTCAAGTTAATAGTAAGGGATTAATTCACTTTTCATATGAACGTTATTTGGAAAACAAATTAAGAGAATCGTTTGCTCTAGAAGGAACGCCAATTGTGTTAAGATTTAAGAATAAAGGTGAGGAATCTTGAAAATTTTGATGCATGTTTGTTGTGGTCCCTGTGCGGTTGCTTTAATTGAAGAATTAAAGAAAAATCAGTTAACTTTATTTTTTTATAATCCGAATATAACATCAAAAGAAGAGTATTTTAAAAGATTAGAAGCGGTTAAACAAGTAGCTGAAATTTATCAATTAAAATTAATTATTGGTGATCGTGATGACTCTTTTTTTGAACTAGCAAAAGGATTGGAAAATGAAAAAGAAGGTGGAAAAAGATGTTTTGCTTGTTTTAAAAATCGTTTAATGAAAGTAGCAGATTTAATTAATGATTTTGATTATTTTGTGACAAGTTTAGTGGTAAGCCCATATAAGAATGCTTTTATAATTAACCAAATCGGAATACAAATTAGTAAAAAATATATGATAATTGATTTTAGTCAAGAAAGATATAATCAATCAATCATGTTATCAAAAAAGTATAAATTATATCGGCAAAAATATTGTGGTTGTGATTATTGTTAAGATTAGGATTATTGCAATATGTTGTTACTTATAGTATAATAGTTGTTTAGATGGGGTGATAAATTGAAAAAAATATTGGTGTTTTTTAAATCAAAACATTTTAGAATTGGAATTATTTTGTTGGTAGTTGGTGGAATAATTGGAATGGCTATTTATGGTTATTTGCTAATTCTTCCTGATTCTGGCGAAAGTGTTTATGGCGGACGATTAGAAGGAATCGAAAATTTTGATGTTACGGATAGTCGGTTTGAAGAAATCTGTAATCAAATTAAAGAAAAGGAATTTGTTATTGATGCAAAAGCAAATTTGCAAGGGAAAATAATTAATTTTATTATTTATGTTGATGGTGAAACAGAACTGCTTTCTTCAAAGGCATTGACAAATATTTTGTTAGATGAATTTAGCGATGAGGAAAAAGCTTTTTTTGATTTGCAAATTTTTTTGACAACGGAAGAAGAATCTGAATTATATCCAAAAATTGGTTATAAAAGTTCTACGGCCGTTAATTTTGTTTGGACAAATTAAGGAGGATCTAAGTGAAAAAGTATGTATATTTAATTTTAGGGTTGGTGTTATTATTTGGCGGAATTGCTGGCTTTTTTATTTTTCAAAATAGAGAAAAGGTGGAATCATTTAATTCAACCGACAAAAAATGGATTCAAGAAAATAAAAACAGCGTGTTAGATATGGTTATCTTAAATCAAATTCCACTTTTTACTGCTAGTGAAGAGGGGTTATTATTTAATTTTATTGATTCTTTCGAAGAAGTTACGGAATTATCTTTTAATCGCGTTCCATTTTCTGAAGGCCTGGAAATGGAAGCCTCTTATCGTTTTGTATCAAAAGCGAAGGCAGATGACAAAGATATCGTTATGTATGAGGATAATTATGTTATTTTAGCAAAGGATAAGACAAAATATTTAGATATTGCAGAATTGCTGGATTTAAGAATTGCCGTTTTAGATGAAGATTTTGAGAAAGCACAAATATTTTTAAGAGACCTTAATTTAGTTGAAATAGAAGATTATGATAGCTTTTTTGTGATTGAAGAGGAAGGCGAAACCGAAGGAGAAGAGAAAAAAGAAGAGGATTTTGATGCTATAGTAGTTCCAAAATTAATGCTAATTGAGAAAATTATGCAAACTGAATATAATATTGTGTTTGAT
>CAYGGG010000028.1:0-11002 GCA_964349455.1 uncultured Muribaculaceae bacterium
AAAAAAAACAAGATAATATTTATCTTGTTTTTTTAGTTTCTAATTCTTTTTCATTATATAACTGTTTTATTACATTTGTTTCTTCAAGCGAACGGGATTTTAAAAAATCAGCAAAACCTTGATAATCATCATTCTCAACATATTCAAAATATCTTTTTTTTTCTTCTTTAGTAATAATTGTTGGAGCTAAGTTGTTTTTTAAAAAATTTAGGGCCGTAATAATTCTTGCTGTTCTCCCATTACCATCTTCAAAAGGGTGGATTTTTAAAAGATTAATATGAAACATTGCTTCTCTTTCGAAAATGTCTAAATCATTCCAAACATTATAATAACAGTCCCAAAGCGACATCATTCGCATTGGTATTCTGTTTGCCTCACAAGGAATCCAAGTAGCGGTGTTTACTTCAACATAAGTTTTGCGAAAACCTTTATTAATAAATGATCCAGCACCATTTACTAAATTTGCAGTTTCAATAACCTCAGTATTAGTAATGCTCATATTCTCAGACGGTAAGGAAGTTAAATATTGCATTGCTTTGTAGTTATTATGAAACTTAATTCCATGGTTTGAAAATTCAAGTTTTGGTTCATAAGAAAGGTCAAGACTTTCGGTCGTTAATCTCCCACAAAAAGTAGGCATATAATCTTTCATAAATTCGTTATCATTAAAAATATCTTTCAACATAAAACACCTCATTTAATGATATTTTAGCACCAATCTCCTAATTTTGTCAAAAAAATATAGTATAATAAAAATAGGAGTTGATAAAATGATTTTAGTAATTAAAAATGGTTTAGTATTAACAATGGAAAACGATAAATTAATTAAAGCTGATGTTGTAATTGAAAATAATAAAATTAAAAAAATCGAAAAAAATTATCAAGGAAAATACGATCAAATAATTGATGCCAAAAATAATGTTGTTATGCCTGGTTTAGTAAATGCGCATACTCATCTTGGTATGTATGATTTTCGCAATACTAATGATGATTTAAAATTAATGGATTGGTTAAATAATAAAATATGGCCAATTGAGAAAAAAATGACTGAAACTGAAATTGCAAAAGCAACTGAGAATTCTTGTTTAGAAATGATTAAAACAGGAACAACTTGTTGTAATGATCAATATTTTGCAAGTGATAAAATTTTAGAAAAAATCAAGATCAGATGTCTTTATACAAGATTTTTAATGGACATTGATGGTGAGGGCGAAACGAGATTTTTAGAATTTAAAAATCTTTTTGAAAAGAAAAAAAGTAATTTAGTAAAGTATAGTTTAGGTCTACACTCACTATACACTTGTAGCCAACCATATGTCAAAAAGTGTCTAGCATATGCAAAAAAACACAATCTTCCCGTCCATATGCATTATATGGAGACAAAAGAAGAAGTCGAATTAGTTAACGATGATATGATAAAACCGTTACTTAATCATAAATTAGTTCTTGCACACGGAATTCACATCAATAATTTAGAACAATTTAAAAAAACAGACTTAAGTATCGTCCATAATCCAGTTAGCAACCTTGCTTTAGGGTGTGGTATTGCCGATATTGTTAAGTATAAAAAAAATAACATAAATGTTTGCATTGGCACTGATGGGATTGGTAGTGGCTTTCATTTAAACTTATTTAAGCATTTAACTTTTGCTTATTTATTGCCAAAGGGCATCTATCAAGACCCAACCGTAATTAATGCTTTTGAAGTTTTACAAATGGCAACAATTAATGGAGCTAAAGCACTAGGGTTTGAAAATTTAGGTTTAATTAAAGAAAATTATTTAGCTGACATTATTATTGTAAAACTATTAGATCAACCAATTAATAATCCGCTAGTTGCTTTACTTACAAATGATTTAGAAGTGTTAACTACAATTGTTGATGGAAAAGTATTGATGAAAGAAAAAAAATAGAATAGTTTTTTCTTATTTTAAATCTTTTTTTGTAAAGTAAAAATAAATAAAGATTGACGGCCAGGTTTGGAAAAGTTATAATTATAATATAGTATTGTAAATGAGAGGGGTTTTTATGAAAAAAAAATGGTTAAAAAAATTAAAAGGATTTACGTTGATAGAGCTGTTAGCAGTAATTGTAATATTAGCAATTATTCTATTAATAGCAATGCCCATCGTCTTAAACGTAATATCAGAAGCAAGGAAAGGGGCTTTTGAAGCAAGTGCTAGAGGATTAATAAAAACAGTTGAAAATGAATATATGAAAAATGCTTTAAGTGGTAATAATGAAACTAAAACATATGTCTTCGAAGATTATGAACAAACAGAAGGTGATTTAGAATTTAGTGGTAACGGACCAAGAAATGGTTATATCCATGTTACTAGTGAAGGAGAAGTAGCAGCTGTATTAGAAGATGGTGATTGGTTAGTAACAAAAGAATTAGATGAAAAAGATATAACAACAGAAGAATTAGCAGAACAAGATATAGAAGAAGTCTTTAATGGAATAATTGGAACAATGTATACGGTAACTTATGATGCAAATGAAGGAGAATGTATTCCAAGTAGTCGCGAAGTAACTCATGGTGATACATCAGTTGCACCAAGTTGTACTAGAGATGGGTATTTAATAACTGATTTTGAAAGAACTTTAGGTAGTGGTGGTGAATTAAATACCGAAACTGGTGAAGTAACGAATGTAACAGGGAATCAGACGATAATAGTCAATTGGGAAGAAGAAATAGTTGGATTCGTTACTTGTGGCGATACTTTAACAGATGAACGCGATAGCGAAGAATATGCAACAGTTCAAATCGGAACCCAATGTTGGATGGCAGAAAATCTTCGATATACAGCATCTTGTTTAAGTGCAACATGGGATGCCACTGCCCCATACAATGCTTGTTTGCCAAATGGTGGAACCGGGTGGGATCAAAATGAAGTTTTGTATCAGTGGGATGCTGCCATGAATGGTGATGGTGAGGGAGGACAAGGACTATGTCCGTCAGGATGGCACTTTCCAAGCGATAATGAATGGAAAATTTTAGAAATTAATTTGGGAATGACTTCTGCACAGGCTAATAGTACGGGTTGGCGTGGAACTGATCAGGGAAAACAATTAAAATCAATTAGTCCAGGTTGGAATGGGACGAATTTGGTTGATTTTAATCTAAAACCGGCGGGTATTCGTGGAACTACGGGATCTCTTTTTAATGTTGGTACTTATGGTTATATGTGGCATTCAACCTCTTTTTCTTCAACTCATGCGTGGTACCGTTATTTGTGGATTGATTATGACCGTATTCATCGCGGCAATGGTGGTAAAGCATATGGCAAGTCAGTTCGTTGTGTTTTAGATGTTTAAATAAAATAGATAAAAAAACAATTGTCAAATAATAATAACTGTGCTAATATAATCGCCAGGGGGCTGAGATTATGGCACAGTTTATTGTATTTGAAGGACCTGATGGTAGTGGAAAATCAACACAAATTAGATTATTATATACATATTTAAGAGATGAGTTAAAAAAAATGGTCGTTGAAACGCGTGAACCAGGTGGAACCGAAATCGGACAAGAAATCAGAGAAATTTTATTAAATCCAAATAATGTTGAAATGAGGGACATTACTGAAGTTTTATTATACGCTTCAAGTCGTGCGCAACATGTTGGTCAATTAATTAAGCCATGTTTAGAAGCTGGAAAAACGGTTTTGTGTGATCGCTTTGTTGACTCAAGCATTGCTTATCAAGGATATGGGCGTGGAATTGATCTTAATTTAGTAAAAGAAATTAATCGCTTTGCAATGCAAGGAATTGAACCAGATTTAGGCATTTATATAATGGTAAGACCAGAAATTGCTTTAGAAAGAATTGCCAAAAAAAGAAATTTAGATCGTTTAGAAAAAGAAACAATTGATTTTCATCAAAGATTATATGAAGGGTATAAAGAATTAATTGAGGAAGCTGATTATAAGCATTGGATTAATGGTGAAGAATCAATTGAGAAAATTCATTATAACGTAAAAAGATTAGTCAAAAAGCATATTTAGATGCTTTTTTTTTGCAAAATTTTAATTGGTTTTAATCAAAAAGTGTGATAAAATAGATTTATCAATTATGAAGAAATGGTGATTGGAATGGGAAAAATAATATCGTTAGTTAACCAAAAAGGTGGTGTTGGTAAAACAACATCAAGTATTAATTTGGCAGCATCATTAGCCATTTTAAAAAAGAAAGTATTATTGGTTGATTTAGATCCACAAGGTAATACAACAACCGGGATTGGAATTCATAAAGGGAGCGTTGAAAAAAGCATTTATGATTTATTAATCGACCAAGCAACCTTAAAAGAAGTAATCGTAAAAACACAATTCAATAATTTGTGGGCGATTCCAGCAACAATTAATTTAGCAGGAGTTGACATCGAACTAATGGAACGAGGACGATATGATAAAGAATTTTCAAAAGGAAAACAGCTAAAAAAACACCTATTACCAAGCAAAGAACTATTTGATTACATTATCGTTGACTGTCCACCATCACTAGGTCTTTTAACAACCAATGCTTTAACCGCTAGTGATTCAGTTATGATTCCCGTTCAATGTGAGTATTTTGCACTAGAAGGAATAATGCAACTATTAAATACGGTTATGTTAGCACAAAAAAACTTAAACCCAACATTAGCAATTGAAGGGGTTTTATTAACAATGCTTGATAGTCGTACTAATTTAGGATTAGAAGTAGTTGAAGAAATAAAAAGTTACTTTAAAGAAAGTGTTTATGATACAATTATTCCAAGATTGGTAAGACTCTCAGAAGCGCCAAGTCATGGCAAACCAATTATCGCTTACGATCCACATAGTCGTGGAACAGAAGCATATATAAATTTAGCTAAGGAAGTGATTAGTCGAAATGGAAAATAAAAAAAGAGCTTTAGGACGTGGTTTAGAGCAATTGTTTAATGATGAAAATCTTGATTTAAGAGGAATTGAAGAAAAAATTTATGAAACAGCATCAATTGATGAAATAATTGAAATTCCGATTGCTGACATAAGATCAAATCCATATCAACCAAGAATTAGTTTTAGCGAAGATTCAATTAAAGAATTAGCAAGTTCAATTCAAGAACATGGTGTTTTCCAGCCCATCATCGTCAAAAAAAGCATTAAGGGTTTTGAATTAGTTGCTGGCGAAAGAAGAGTTAGAGCTTGCAAATTATTAAACATGGAAAGAATCCCTGCAATTATCCGTGATTTTAATGACGAACAAATGATGGAAATAGGATTGCTTGAAAACCTACAAAGAGAAGATTTAAACGCAATTGAAGAAGCAAATGCTTATCGAAACTTAATGGAAAAATTAAATATAACGCAAGACCGTCTAGCAGAAAGAGTGGGTAAAAGTAGAAGTCACGTCACAAATATTTTAGGACTCCTGAGATTAGATCACAAAATTCAAGGAATGGTTGTTGATAAACAAATAACAATGGGGCATGCAAGGGTTTTAAGTAAATTAGAAGACATGGATGAAGCCGAAATAATTGCTCAAGAAATTGTTAATAAAAATTTATCAGTGCGAGATGTTGAAGAAAAAATAAGCGAGGGCAAATTTTCAAAAAAAAATAAAATCGAACGAAAAAAGAACGAATATACTTTGGTTGAAGAAATTTTTACAAATAAATTAGATACAAAAGTAAGAATTAAAGACAAAAAAATTATTATTAGTTTTGAAAACAATGCTGATTTAAATCGAATTCTTGAAATCCTTGATATAAGGGAGTGATTTTTTGCAAAAAGAATATAAATTAGGAAGCATCGTTAAAATGAAAAAAGAACATCCTTGTAAAACAAATGAATGGCAAATAACAAGAGTTGGTGCTGATATAAAAATAAAATGTCTTGCTTGTTCAAGAAGTGTGATGCTGCCAAGAATTGAATTTAATAAAAAATTAAAAAAAATAATAAAGCTTGAGGGGGATTTATGAGAAAAAAATCACGAAGGCAGTTAGGAGCAACTTTAGCAATTATTATTTTAACGATTGTTGTTACGATTGTTAGTTATGTTTTGGCACAATTTGATATCAATGGAACAAAAACGGTAATTGTTAATAATGTCTTAGAAGGATCAGTTGTTAACGTTAAAAACATAATTAGTGTTGATGGAATTCGCTTTATGATTAGTAGTTTTACTAGTAATATAAAGTGGTTTACACCATTAGCTTTTTTAATTGTCGCTTTAATTAGTACTGGTATTATTGAAAGTAGCGGTATCTTAAAAAAAATGTCAAATTCATTAAGAAAAATAAACAAAATGCTGTTTACAATGATTATTGTTTTTATTAGTATTATGTTTGTTTTCTTTAATGATTATGGATTTTTAATTTTAATGCCGCTTGTAGCACTAATTTATAAAGAAATGGGGCGTAATCCATTACTTGGATTACTAACAGTTTTTTTAGCGACAACGGTTGCCTATGGAAGTGGACTATTTATAAATTATAATGATCTTGCTCTAGGGAAATTAACTGAATTGGCAGCTAGGGTTAGTGTTGATGTTGATTATACTTTTCGTTTAAAATCATATTTATATGTTAAAATTGTTAGTTCAGTTGTTTTTACTTTTTTATTGACATACTTTATTGAAAAGAAAATCGCCAAAAAAATTCCAAGTACTAGTTCGGAAGTTGAAGAACTTGAATTGCTAGAAAATGAAACAAAAGCGTTAAAAATTAGTCTGCTTTTTCTTGTTTTATATTTAGGAACACTTATTTTTGTTTTAATTCCAAACACAATTGGCTCAAGTTTACTTTTGGATATGAATGAGAAAATATATACGGCCAAGTTATTTTCAAGCAAGTCACCATTTAATGAAGGGGCCTTTATGTTTATTTTACTAGGATTTACGATTACTAGTTATATTTATGGGACATTAACTAAAAAATATCGTGATGTTAAAGATTTTAGTTCCGGGTTTGCAAAACACTTTGATGGTATTGGTGAAATGTTTGTCTTGATATTTTTCATATCACAATTATTTGCCGTTTTAGAATGGACTAATATTGGAGAGTTAGTTGCCATAAGATTAACCGAAACAATGCATAATTTAGATTTTTCAGGATTATCATTGGTATTGTTTTTATTCTTTATTACATTAATCATTGGTTTATTTATAACCTCAACAATTACGAAGTGGGAATACATTTCACCACTAGGCGTTCCTTTATTTATGAGGTCTAATTTCACACCAGAATTTGCACAAACAGTTTTTAGAGCGGCTGATGGAGTCAGTAAAACAATTACGCCGTTATTTCCATATTATATAATCTTATTAGGATTTGTAAAAAAATATAACCGTGACCGCGCCCTAACCCTTTTTGGGACGATGCGCCTAATCATGCCAGCCATCTTGGTTTCAATGTTATTTTGGGTAATTATTCTTTTAGGTTTTTATATGATTGGATTACCAATCGGTCCAAATAGTTCAGCAACATTTTAGAGGTGAAAAAATGAGTTTAAAAGCAGGAATTATTGGGCTTCCTAATGTAGGGAAGTCCACTTTATTTAAAGCACTAACAAAACAAAACATTCTAGTCGCCAACTATCCATTTGCAACAATTGATCCAAATGTCGGTGTTGTTGCCGTGCCAGATTTAAGGCTAGATTTTTTGTATGAGCTTTGTCAACCAGAAAAACTAACACCCGCAATTGTCGAGTTTGTTGATATTGCCGGTTTAGTAAAAGGTGCATCAACCGGTGAAGGACTTGGTAATAAGTTTCTTGCTAACATTCGTGAAGCAGATGTTATTTGTGAGGTGGTTCGCTGTTTTCAAGATCGTAATGTTACGCATGTTAGTGGTGAAATTAATCCAATTGGTGATATTGAGATCATTGCTACTGAATTAATGTTAGCAGATTTAGAAACGGTTAGTAATCGATTGAGTAAGGTTCATAAAAAACCAGATTTAGAAAGTAAAATTGAAACAATGTTATTAGATAAATTAAAAGAAGGCCTTGAAAAAAACATGCCAATTCGACAAGTTGAATTAGATGAAAAAGAACAGTTATTATTAAAAAGTTTTAACTTTCTGACCGCTAAAAAAATCATTTATGTTTGTAATATTGGCGAAGATGAAATAAATCAAAAAAATCATTTTGTTGAACAAATTGAAGAATATGCCGAAAAAGAAGAAGCAAACGTAGTCGTGATAAGTGCAAAAGTAGAGGCAGAATTAGTTGATCTTGAAGAACGGGCCGAATTATTAAAAGTGCTAAACATTGAAGAAGCTGGTCTTGATCAGTTAATCAGAAGTGTTTATCATTTGCTAGGTTTAAAAACTTTTTTTACAATTGGCAAAGAAGAGGTTAGAGCGTGGACTTTTAAAGATGGAATGAAAGCACCTGCGTGTGCGGGAATTATTCATACTGATTTTGAAAAAGGTTTTATTAAAGCAGAAATAATGAGTTATCAAGATTTAGTAGAATATAAAAGTGAAAAAAAAGTACAGGAAATGGGGAAAAAAAGATTGGAAGGCAAAAGCTATGTAATGCAAGATGGCGATATTTGTCATTTTAGGTTTAATTAAGGAGGATTTTATGTTTGAAAATCTTAGTCAAAAAATTGGTGAAGCTATTAAAAAAGCTAGAGGATTTGGTAAAATAAGCGAAGACAATATTCAAACGATTACGCAAGATATTAAAGTAGCCTTATTAGAAGCTGATGTTAGTTATCAAGTTGTAAAAGAGTTTATTAGTCAAATAAAAGAAAAAGCGCTTGGGGAAAAGGTCCAAAAAAGTTTAAATCCAGCAGAAGCTTTTGTTAAAATTGTTCATCAACAATTAGTAGAATTATTAGGAAATGATCAAGTTGATTTAATTGTTGATTCTAAATTAAATAAATTAATGTTAATTGGTCTACAAGGAAGCGGAAAAACAACGACAATCGGTAAATTGGCACTTTTTCTTCGTAAAAAACATAAGAAAAAGCCCCTTCTAGTTGCTTGTGACGTTTACCGTCCAGCAGCAATTGAACAATTAATGCAAATTGGAAAGCAACTTGATATTGAAGTTTATACAGAAGAAGGTAAAAATCCAGTTGAGATTGCCAAAAATGCACTTGTTTATGCTAAAAAAAATCATTTTGATTATTTATTAATTGATACGGCTGGAAGATTACACATTGATCAAGAGTTAATGAATGAATTAAAAGAAATTAGTAATGAAATAAACCCAGATGAGATTTTATTAACATTAGATAGTATGATTGGACAAGATGCAATTAATGTTATTGAGGGATTTAATCAAGAATTAAAATTAACGGGTGCAATTTTAACGAAAATGGATGGTGATGCCAAAGGTGGGGTTGCTCTTTCATTAAGACATTTAACTAATGTTCCAATTAAGTTTGTTGGTGTGTCAGAAAAAATGGATGGCCTAGAAAGTTTTTATCCAGATCGAATTGCCAATCGTATTTTAGGAATGGGCGACATTCTTAGTATGGTTGAAAAAGCAAATGAAGTGATTTCTGAAGAAGAAGCTAAAGACATGGCCAAGAAGATGGAGCGAGGCAAGTTTGATTTAGAAGATTTTTTAAATCAAATGAATCAAATAAAAAAAATGGGCCCAATTGAAAATATTATCAAGATGATTCCTGGCGCAAGTAAAATGGGATTAAATAATGTTAAAATTGATCCTAAAGCAATTTCACATATGGAAGCAATTGTCCTTTCAATGACAAAAAAAGAAAGAAAAAATCCTGATTTATTAAAAGCAAATCATAAAAAAAGAATTGCTTTTGGTTCTGGTAGAAGTGTCGAAGAAATTAATCGCTTACTAAAACAATTTGAACAAATGAAAACAATGATGAAGCAATTAAAAAATGGTCAGCGACCATTTTAGTTGTTTTCAATATAGAAAGCATAATATTCATCAAAGGTAATATCATGATTATGAATATATTCGGCAACTTCCTCACCAACATAGCGCCAGTGCCAAGGCTCATACATGTAACCGGTAATATATTCTTTTTCTTTTGGATATCTTAAAATGAAACCATATTTATGGGCATTATTAATTAGCCAAGCAAATTCTTTTGTTTCATCAAATTCAGGAACTAAGCCATAGCCGTGGGTGACAATATCCAACGTATAGCCCAATTGATGTTCGGAGTGACCAGCCTTTGCTGAATATCTTTCGGCGTTTACGCGACCGTCGGTTCTTAAATAGGATTCAAATAGTTTTTCTTGTGCTTCATAGCTGCGATATCCAGAGATAACAATTAAAGTCGCCCCCTCATCTTTGGCCGCTTGCCACATCGTTTTAAAAGTGTCATAAATTGATGCATCAATTGAACGATTATCATAGGCATATAAATTACTAATTAAAACAACTTCGCTTGGCTTATATGAAGCATCCAATTGGTAATATTTGTTCACTAAAATATGATAAGGCGAAACCTTGGTATTAGCTGGTTTAATATTGGTATAAAATTCTTGATCAACCCCAGTATTAATAATGGCAACTACTTTTTGATAATCATCAACCGCATTATTCTTTATATAATCTAAGTACTTGTCCATATTCTTTAAAATGAAATATCGCTGTTCAGTTAGTGGTTTAATGTGTTCGTTTGGGTTTATTTCAAGTAAATAATCTAAATACTTTGTTTCAAAAAAATCTTCAAAGTATTTAACGGTTGCTTCATCATAACCGTGAGTGGTCAGTTTAAATTGATAAGTTTTGCGAAAATTAATAGTTTCAATCGCATTTAAAATAGTTGAAACTAAAAAATAACAAATTATTAGTAAAATAGTGATCGCAAATATTTTTCTTTTGGTACCCCGTCGCATATTATCACCTATTGGTATTATATTACTTTTTTGAAAAAAAGTCACATTTTGTTTAAGTATGGTATAATTAATAAGAAAAAAGAGGGATTAAATGGAATACAATGTTGATTTAGAAGAATTTCAAGGACCGTTAGATTTATTATTAGATTTAATTAAAAAAAATAATCTTGATATTTTTAATATTGATTTAACATTTTTGACCGA
>CAYGGG010000029.1:0-10943 GCA_964349455.1 uncultured Muribaculaceae bacterium
TTTATAAATAATAATCAAATTAACAATTGGTTAGAAGTAAATTACAATCTTATTAGAAGATATTTAAATTATTTATACGAAAAAAATTATATGGCCAAAAGTACTAATCGTCATTTATCATCTTTACGAAGTTTTTTTAAATACTTGAAAAAAAATAAAATAATTGAAAAAAATCCATTAGAACTAATAACTAATCGAAAAGAAGAAAAAAAACTTCCTAATTATTTACATTATTATGAAGTCGAAAAAATATTTGATTGTCTTGGTGATGACCGATTAGGAATTAGAAATCAAGTAATATTTGAAATGCTTTATGCAACTGGAATACGAGTGGGTGAATTAGTCAAGATTAAAATAAATGATGTTGATTTGTTAGAAAATACAATCAAAGTATTTGGTAAGGGGCGAAAAGAGAGAATTGTTATTTTTGGACCAAAACTAAATAATTTAATCAAACAATATATAAAAATGAGAATAAATGAAAATGAAATATTGTTTTTAAATAAGAATAATAAACCGATAACTGATCGTGGTATTCGATATATAATTGATCAAATTGTAAAAAAAACAAGCATTAAAAAGAAAATAAGTCCCCATGTTTTAAGACATACTTTTGCAACGCATATGTTAGATGCTGGAGCTGATTTAAAAGTTGTTCAAGAATTATTGGGACATGAATCAATTGGATCAACTGGCATTTACACTCATGTTTCAAATGAAAAATTAAGAGAAGAATATCGCAAAAATCATCCGCGAGCAAAAAAGGAGTGAAAAGATGGCAAAACTATTATTTCGATATGGAGCAATGAATTCTGGAAAAACAACTAATTTAATTCAGGTTGCCTATAATTATGAAGAATTAGGACACAAGGTAATTATCGCCAAACCATTAATTGATACTAAAGGTGGCGATAAAGTAACAACGAGAATTGGTCTTGAACGGAAAGTTGATTACTTAATTGGACCAAAAGATAGTTTTTTAAAAGTTGATTTAAAAAAAATAGCGGCTATTTTGGTTGATGAAGTACAATTTTTAACACCAGAGCAAATTGAAGAATTATGGTATATCGTTAAGTTAAAAGGAGTGGCTGTCGTTTGTTATGGGTTAAAGGTTAGTTTTAATTCTTATAGTTTTCCAGGAAGTATTAGATTATTTGAACTTGCTGATGAATTAACCGAATTAGCAACAATTTGTGATTGTGGTGTAAAAGCTAGATTTATTGGACGTAAAATAAACGGAGAATATCAAGCCGATGGACCACAGGTAGTAATTGATGGCGAAGCGGATGTTCAGTATGAATCTTTATGTGGTCGATGCTATATTAAGAAAGTGAGAAAAGTAAAATGAAAAAATATGTTTTCTCTTTTAAAGAAGGAACGCAAAAAATGAAAGATATTTTAGGTGGTAAAGGTGCTAATTTATGCGAAATGCTTAATTTAGATCTACCAGTACCGCTGGGTTTTATTGTCTCAACCGAGGCCTGTAATGAGTTTTATGAAAGTAATCAAGAATTAAGTAAATATATTCAAAAAGAAATATTTGAACAATTAGTTAATTTAGAGAAAAAAACAAATAAAAAATTTGGTTCTGGCGATAATCCATTATTGCTTTCAATTCGCAGTGGATCGAGAGTTAGTATGCCTGGAATGATGGATACAATCTTAAACTTAGGAATGAATGATCAATTAGTAAAAATGATGGCTGAAAACGACGGAGAAAGATGGTTTGCTTATGATTCATACCGGCGCTTCATTGGAATGTATGCGGGTGTTGTTAATGGGTTTTCAAAAGAAGATTTTGATGGTCAATTAACAAATTATAAAAAAGAACGAAAAATTATAAAAGATCAAGACCTATCAATTGATGATTTAAAAAATATTATTGATATTTATAAATCAAATTATCAAAAAAAAGCAAACAAACCATTCCCCCAAGATCCTTCTTTTCAATTAATTGAAGCAATAAAAGCAATCTTTAAATCATGGATGAATGAAAGAGCGATTTCCTATCGTAAAATTAATAAAATTCCTGATTATTATGGAACAGCGGTTATTGTTCAAGAAATGGTTTATGGTAATAATGGCGAAAAATCTGGTTCAGGCGTTGCTTTTTCAAGAAATCCGGCAACTGGCGAAAATGAATTTTATGGTGAATTTTTAATTAATGCTCAAGGCGAGGATGTTGTTGCGGGGGTTAGAACGCCATTACCAATTGATCAATTAAAAAACACGATGGCTAATATATATGTTGAATTATACACCTACGTTAAAAAATTAGAAAGACATTATCGTGATATGCAGGATGTTGAATTTACAATTGAAAATCAAAAATTATATATGTTACAAACAAGAACTGGTAAAAGGACGATGCAAGCGGCTTTAAAAATTGCGATTGATTTAGTAAATGAAAGTTTAATCAGCAAAGAAGAAGCAATTTCAAGGCTAAATGCTAGTCAATTTAATCAACTATTGCACCCTCGCTTTGAAGAAGAATCATTAAAGAAAGCTAAATTTTTAACAAAGGGATTAGCTACTTCACCAGGGGCTGCTTATGGTAAAATTTATTTTACATCCGATGATATTATTAAGGCAAAAAGAAATGGCTATTCAGCAATTTTAGTAAGATTAGAAACATCACCTGAAGATATTGAAGGAATGAATTATGCTACAGGAATTTTAACCGTTTATGGCGGAATGACTTCACACGCAGCCGTTGTCGCAAGGGGAATGGGAATAACATGCGTTTCAGGGTGCAGTGGTGTTGTAATTGAAAACAAACAAATGAAAATAAACAATATTATAATAGAAGAAGGCGATTATATATCAATTGATGGAAATACTGGTAATGTATATTTAGGTGAGGTAAAAACAACAACTGATAAATTAAGTGATGATTTGGTAAAAATGCTCGGGTGGGCTGATCAATATCAAAAAATTACCGTTTTTGCTAACGCTGATACAAAAGAAGATGCCGAGTTGGCATTAAAATTTAAAGCAAAAGGAATTGGCCTTTGTCGAACTGAGCACATGTTTTTTAAAGAAGAACGGATTATACAAATAAGAAAAATGATATTGGCAAAAGATGACGTCAAAAGAGAAGAAGCTTTAAGGGAAATTGAAAAATTTCAGGAAAAAGATTTTTATGAAATTTTGAAAATAATGAATAATAAACCAGTTACAATTAGATATCTTGATCCGCCATTACATGAATTTATGCCAAAAAACGATTCAGAAATAATTAATTTAGGACATGAATTAAAAATGGAATTAGCAGAAATTAAAAAACAAATTGGCATTTTAACTGAAGTTAATCCAATGATGGGACATCGAGGATGTCGTTTAGCAGTAACATATCCTTCGTTAATCAAAACGCAAACAAGAGCAGTGATGAATGCAGCTAAAAAACTTGAAGAAGAAGGTTATAATCCAATTATTGAATTAATGATACCATTGGTCGCAATTAATCAAGAATTAGTTTATTTAATCAATTTGATTAAAGAAGAAGTCTTGCCACAAATAAATTATAAACTTGGAACAATGATTGAAGTGCCAAGAGCCGCTTTAATTGCTGATAAAATAGCTAACCATGTTGATTTTTTCTCTTTTGGAACAAATGATTTAACGCAAATGACTTATGGCTTTTCAAGAGATGATGCCACCAAGTTTTTAGATGATTATTATCAAAAGGATTTAATTTCATTTGATCCATTTATGGTGATAGATGAAGTAGGGGTTGGTAAATTAATTGAAGTAGCGGTTAAAAATGGACGTCTTGCTAAACCAGGTTTAAAAATAGGAATCTGTGGTGAACATGGTGGTGATCCTTTGAGTATTCAATTTTTCTTTGAACAAGGACTGGATTATGTTTCTTGTTCCCCTTATCGAGTACCGATTGCTATTCTAGCCTCAGCTCAATTAACAATTAAAAACAATGAAAAAAATGTTGAAAGAATGTCAATTAAGGAGTAAAAATGGAAAAGGTAAAAAGATATGCTATTCTGGTTTTGGCCAGTTGTCTATTAAGTGTTAATTATAATTTGTTTATCCTGCCCAATCTAATTGTTGCTGGTGGGATAAGTGGACTTGGTGTTGTAATGGAAGAATTTATTAATCCAAGTTTCTTCATTTTTGCAATAAATTTTTGTTTATTATGTTTAAGTTTTATTTTTTTAGGAATCGATAAAACAAAAGATTTTTTGTTAGGTTCATTATTATTTCCAATTTTTATTTATCTAACCTCTGATATTTCTAATTACATTGTCTATCAAGAAATTGATATGTTATTATTAGTTGTAATTAGTGCAGTTGTTGCTGGCTTTTCAATTGGAACAATTATAAAAAATGGTTTTTCAACTGGTGGCGTCGATATTGCTGCCTCAATTCTATCAAAGTTTTTTAATAAATCAATCGGTAATTTAATGTTTATGATTGATGGCATTATTATTTCAATTGGTGCTTATCGATATGGAATCGAAAAATTGTTTTATGCAATTGTCTTTGTTTATATTTTAACAATGGTAATTGACCGAATTATTTTAGGAATATCTGCTAATAAAGCTTTTTATATAATTACTGACGAAGAAGAAAAAATTAAAGATTATATTATTAATCAACTTGGACATGGTGCGACAATTTTAAATGCTAAAGGTGGATTACACTATGATAAAAAAAATATTTTGTTTTGTGTTGTTCCAACCAATGAATATTTTAGGTTACGAACTGGGATTAATAGAATTGACAAAGAGGCCTTTTTTATTGTAACTGATGCTTATGAGGTTCAAGGAGGAGCTTAGTGCAGATTATTAGTGGAAAGTATAAAGGTCTGCGATTAAAAGGATTTCAAATTGAAAAAACAAGACCGACAACTAGTCGGGTCCGTGAGTCTTTATTTGCAATGTTAAATCCTTATTTAAATGGTGCAAGCGTACTAGATTTATTTGCAGGGACCGGAGCTTTAGGAATTGAAGCATTATCAAATGGAGCTGCTAGTTGTCTATTTGTTGAAAAAAATGTTAAAATGGTTAATGAGTTAAAAAAAAATTTAACCAAAGTAGAAGAACCATATATAATAGTTAGTGGTGATTTTAAAAAAGTAGTTGGTCATTTTGATCTTATTTTTTTAGATCCACCATATCAAAGTGATTATATCAAGCAGGCATTGTTATTAATAAATAAAAAAGATTTATTATCAAAAAATGGAATAGTCGTTTGTGAATATCAATTAAAAAATTTTGATATAACTAATTATAAAATAATTAAAGAAAAAAATTATAATAATAAGAATATTTTAATATTAGGAAAAATGGAGGTGGAGCAAAGTGGAGAAAGGCCAGATTGTTGAGCATAAGTTAACGAAAGACTGGATGATGGTTTTAGAAATTCGTGGCGAAAAAGTTCTTTGTCGAACGAAAGATTTACAAGAAGTTGAATTTTTTATGTTTGAATTAAAACTAAAGACTTATTAAAAATAGAAGCAAATGCTTCTATTTTAATTTTTCGAAAATTTCTTCAACTAACTTTATTTTATTTTCAGAATACACTGGTTTAAGATGTAAATGAAAGTGTTTTATATCCTGACCAATTCCATTATTTTGCAAAATAACAATTCCAATTGGATTTAATTTTTGTTCGAGTAATTTTTTCATTTTTTTAGCAGTAACCATTATTTTGTTTAATGTATCCAAATCAATATCATCTAAATCTAGAAAATGTTGTTTTGGAATAATTAATAAATGGCCATTACTTTCTGGATGAATATCAAGAAAACACTTAACCCACTTATCTTCATATATTGTATATGATGGTATTTGACCATCGGCAATTTTACAAAACAAACAATCCATCTAATCACCCTATCAAAATGATAACATAAAAAAGAGATGATATCAATCATTTGTAAAGATTAAAATATTAGGAAAAAACAATCTTTTTTATGATATAATGAAAAAGAATAAAGGAGTGGGATTATGAATAAAAGAAAATTTTATTTGCAAAAAAGAGCATTCACTTTAATTGAATTGCTAGCTATAATCATAATTTTAGCAATTATTTTACTAATTGTAATGCCAATAGTTTTAAATGTAATCGGTGAGTCAAGAAAAAAAGCCTTTGAATCAAGTGCTTATGGACTTACAAAAACAGCTGAAAATTATTATATGGAAGCATCAATTACCAGTAGTATAAAGGAAACCGTTGTTTATACTTTTGTTGATGGAATTCAAAGTGTTGAACCCGATAGTTATGAAATTCTTGAGTTTAGTGGTGAACCACCAGTAAGTGGTCAAATTAAAATTAATATTGATGGTGATATTGAAATGGCAATTACTGATGGGATATGGTGTGCTATAAAAGAAAAAACGAAACGGAAAATAAATGAATTGGTTCAATATGATGAAAATTGTAAATTAACGGATGAGTTAGGTCAAGAAGAAGAAGAAGTAGAGGAAGTATATTTTGAGGATGTCATTGTTGCATGTTTAATTGATAGTTCGCAATGTGAAGGAGTTGATATTCCAGCTGCTTATATAGCTACAGTTGGGACATGGATTCCGGTTGCAAACGCTAATGAATTAAATAATATTCGCCTTGCTGAAACAAATGTTTTTGGGACGGGGACAGTTTGGCAAGGAGAGTATGTGGGAGGTTTAAATAAGAGATATTTACAAGTAAAACATATTGATATGTCAGAATATGAAAACTGGCAACCAATTGGAAATAGCTCGATTGCATTTACAGGAAGTTATTTTGGAAATCATTATATTATTAATAACTTAACTGTTAATCGCTCTGACGAAGATAATGTTGGTTTTTTTGGTGTTATGAGTTCTGGCGATTTGTTTGGATTGAGAATAAATAATGTCAATATTGTAGGTCGTAGTTTTACTGGAGCAATTATTGGTCGGGTTTCGGGAACAGCCGTGAAAGTAAATAATTGTCGTGCCTCAGGAGATATCAAAGGAACTACTAATACGGGTGGAGTTGCAGGCCAAATGTGGAATAATTCAGATATGCAAACTCAACTTGTTTTTGCTGGTACGGTTAATGGAACCGATAGCGTGGGTGGATTAGTTGGCTTACTAGCTTCAAATGCGCATATTTCGCATTCATATTCAATTGGAACGGTTTATGCTACTGGTTTAACAGGGGGGTTAGTTGGGAGAACAGGATCTGGTGGGAAACTGTCTAATTGTTATTCACGAGTTAACATTTATAGTACTGGAACAGTAGGGGGGTTAATTGGGCAACATTATAATAGTCGTATAACCAATTGTTATGCGGCAAACACGCAAGATCGTGGTGGTGGATTAGTTGGATCTCAGTATTTAGGAACATTAACAGTAATAAATTCTTATTGGGACCGTGAACTCTCACTTACTACGGGGACCTATGGTGGATTAGGGACTTCTAAGACAACATTAGAATTAAAAAATATTGAAAACTTTGAGAATTGGGATTTTGATAATACTTGGTATATTGATGAAAATCGAAATGAAGGATACCCTTTTAACATAATCTATCCAAAAGAATTATATATTGGGTTTATTCCAGTTGCAAATGCTGATGAATTAAATAGAATAAGATTTTCTGAAAATAATCTGTTTGGATTGGGAACTGATTTAGAAGGTGAATACCTTGGGGGACTAGACAAAAGGTATATTCAAATGAACAATATTGATTTAAGTGATTATTCAAATTGGCAACCAATTGGTGATACAACTAATCGTTTTACAGGGTTTTATTGGGGCAATAATTATAGTATTAATGATTTAACTATTAATCGGCCTACTGAAGATAATATTGCGTTATTTGGTGTTTTAAATCGGGGGCGAATTTATGATTTAAAATTATTTAATACAAATATTGTTGGTCGTGATGGTGTGGGTAGCCTTCTGGGACAATCTTTATCTACTACAGTTAGAATTGATAATTGTCATGCGGAGGGAACCGTACAAGGAAGAACAAGAGTGGGTGGATTAGCGGGTCAAATATGGAATAATACTGATACCCAAAGTCAGTTATCATTTATTGGTAATGTTTCAGGAACGACTGATAATAGCGGAATATTAATTGGTTTTCTTGCATCAAGTACCAGAATAAGTGACTGTTATGCAATTGGTAACGTTGTTGGGGGTAGTAATAGTGGTAGTATTGCTGGGACAGGGGGACTAGCGGGAGCAAATGGCAGCGGGGCGAGAATTACTAATTGTTATGTAAGAGGGAGCATTCATGGAGGAAATAACAATACTGGCGGTTTGTTAGGAAAACATTATGGAAGTATAATAACTAACTCGTATGTTTCGGTTTCTCAAAATCGTGGTGGTGGTTTAATTGGTACACAGTATTTAAATTCACCTACAGTAGTTAATTCTTATTGGAATCAAGAATTGTCGGGAATTTTAACAACATATGGTAATGCAGGTGAGGGGAAATCAACAAGCGCTTTAAAAAGTGAAGCTACTTTTATTGGTTGGGATTTTGATAATATTTGGAATATTGATGTAAATAAAAATAATGGTTATCCGTATTTGCGTTGGCAAGATTAACTTCTTTTAAAAAACCATTTTTTAGTATATAATATAATTATTGAGGTGATAAAATGAATTTAGAATTTAGTAGTCAAGAAGAACTATATCAGCGAGTTAAACCTGCACTTTATACAAAAAAATGTGAAATGATTCGAGAAGGGTATAGTTATATAACCGAAGAAGATATCTGGAATTATTTTAAAGAAGAAAAATGGATAAATGCTAAAGCATTATTATTACATGATTTAGTCAATGATATTATTAATACTGATAGTTATCACATTGATCAATATTTTAAGTCAAAACTATCAAGAGAAAATCGAAAAATGTATTTTAATCAATAAAGAAGGTGAATGGATGGAAGCGCTTGCCATAAAAACATATCAACAATTAGAAGATAAAATAAAAAAATATATGTGTGAAGAGGAAAAATTCACATTAATAAAAAAGGCATTCCAATATGCAAACGAAAAACATTTTGGAATGAAAAGATTAACGGGTGATGATTATATTATTCATCCGTTAAATGTTGCTGCTATTTTAACAACAATTAATGCTGACCTTGAAACAATTTGTGCAGCTTTATTACATGATGTTGTTGAAGATACTGAAGTAACAGAAGCAGAAATAGAAACTCAATTTGGAACTGAAATTGCTTCTTTAGTTAGCAGTTTAACAAAAATTAATCGGTTAAATTTTAAATTAACAAGCCAGGCTTTAAACGCTAACTATCGTAAAATAATTGTTGGTCTTTCGCAAGATGTGCGAGTTATTATTATTAAACTGGCTGATCGGTTACATAACATGCGTACATTATGGGTGTTAAATGAAAAACAACAAAAAGAAACAGCAAAAGAAACACTAGATATTTTAATTCCAATTGCACATCGCTTAGGAATTTATCAAATCAAATCTGAATTAGAAGATTTGTCTTTACGCTATTTAAAACCGGAAATATATTTTTCAATTGTTGAAAACTTAAATAAAACAAAAAAAGAACGCGATGTTCTTGTAACCGAAATGATTGAGCAAGTATCAAAATTATTGTTAGAAAATGGGATTAAAAATAATGTAAAAGGTCGCGCTAAAAGTATTTTTAGTATTTATGAAAAATTAGATACGGGGCGTAAATTTAAAGAAATATATGATTTAATGGCATTACGAGTATTTGTTGATACCGAAAATGAATGTTATCAATCACTAGGAGTCTTACATGCAAAATATAAACCAGTGCCAAAAAGGTTTAAAGATTTTATTGCAATGCCAAAAACAAATATGTATCAATCATTACATACAACTGTTTTTGGAATAAAAGGAAATATTTTTGAAATTCAAATCAGAACCCCAGAAATGGATGAAATCGCCGAAAAAGGAATTGCTTCCCATTGGAATTATAAAGAAGGATGTCAAGGTAAATTACAATCTACTTTAGAACAAAAATTACAATTTTTCCGTTCAATTATTGAACTAAAAAACGAAGAACTTGATGATGAACAATTTGTCAAATCAGTTCAAGAAGATGTCTTTAAAGATACAATTTATGTTTTTACTCCAAAAGGAGATGTAATTGAACTGCCCAATGGTTCAACGCCAATTGACTTTGCCTATAAAGTTCATAGTCAAGTAGGTGAAAAAATGGTGTCAGCAATTGTTAATAATAAAATAGTCTCTTTAAATTATAAGTTAAACCATCAAGACATTATTAAAATTAATACTAATCCAAGTTCAATTGGACCTAGTCGTGAATGGATTAAAATGGCGAAAACAGCAAATGCAAAAAATAAAATAAGAGCATTTTTTGGCAAAACAGATAAACAAAGATATCATGAAAGAGGAATTGAATTAATTGCGAAAGAATTAAGAAGCCAGAAGATCGCAAATAGTGATTTTTTTGATGAAGAGCATATCGAGAAGTTATTAAAACAATTTAAATTAGCAAATCTAGAAGAATTATATATTGCAGTTGGTAGCAATAAAGTGCTGGCCAATCAATTGATTAAGGAAAATGAAAACGAAAAAAAAGAAGAATTAATTTTAAAAAGAGCTCAAAGTGATGATAAAACGAAAATTGTTTCAAAAAACGATATCATTGTTCATGGCATGGAAGATTTAAAAGTAAACATTGCTTCTTGTTGCACGCCGATTTATGGAGATGAAATATTGGGCTATATCACGAAAGGTTATGGAATTAATGTCCATCGTCTTCAATGTCCAAATGTCCAAGATGAAACTGATCGGGTAATTGATGTTAGTTGGAATAAACAAAATGATAAAAGATATCCAACTGTTTTAATGGTTTATGCAAGTAGTGATTATAATTTATTATTAGATATTATTGCTAAAACAACTAATTATAATATTTCAGTTCGGAATTTCAATGAAATGCAAAAAAAAGATGATTATATTTTTGAAATTACT
>CAYGGG010000030.1:0-10859 GCA_964349455.1 uncultured Muribaculaceae bacterium
TTTATTATCAATTATCATTAAGATAACGGAATCATTATCAAATAATATAAGTAATTATTCAATCATGCTAAATGTCCCAGCACCAAATGTAGTCATTTTTTTAATCTACTATATTTTAATTTTTCTTGCACTAAAAAAAAGAAAAATGATTATTATATTAATCTTATTTATTTTTTTTCAAATTCAAATCATCAATCATAATCGATATGGTGTGATTACCTTTATTGATGTAGGACAAGGGGATGCAATATTAATTGAATGGCCCTATCGAGAAAAAGTAATTTTAATTGATACGGGTGGGCTATATCATCCAGAAAATCTTCAATTTTTAGTTGCACAAAGAATTGTTCCTTATTTAAAATCAAGAGCAATTAAAAAAATTGATTATTTAGTTCTTACTCATGGTCACTATGATCATATTGGTGAAGCAATTACTTTATTAAATAGTTTTAAGGTAAAAGAAGTTTTTTTAAATTCTGGCAATAATAATTCACAAGAACAAGCAATAATTGATTATTTAGAATATAATGATATTGCTTATTCTTTGATTTCTGAAAAAAAAATAAATAATTTGTATTTTATCAATCATCAAAATGTCACTGACGAAAATGAAGATAGTTTAGTTTTATATACCAAGATGAATAATTATCGACTCTTGTTTATGGGCGATGCTGGTCATATTAGTGAAGACCAAATTTTAAAAAAATACAAGCTAGATGCTGATATTATTAAAATTGGTCACCATGGTTCAAGACTTAGTAGTAGCGATTTATTTATTAAAACAATCAACCCAGAATACGCGATTATTAGTAGCGGTCTAAATAATCGTTTCAAGCATCCTCATCAAGAAGTAATTGATATATTAAATAATAATCAGGTCGAATACTATAATACCATGATCAATGGTAGTATTCGTTTTACATTATCGCCAAAAATAAAAGTTGAGATAAAAAAAGGAAATTAAAAAAAGATATTGTATATTAGTACAGGAGGAATATTTGTATGAGTAATATTAGTGATGAACAAATAAATCAGATAAGACAAAGAAGTGATATCGTCGATATTATTTCAAAATATATTCCCCTTATTAAAAAAGGGCGTAATTATTTTGGCGTTTGTCCATTTCATGATGATACTAATCCAAGTTTAAGTGTTTCGCCAGAAAAACAAATATATAAATGTTTTTCTTGTGGCGCAGGGGGCAATGTTTTTACTTTCTTAATGGATTATGAAAGCATTCCTTTTCTTGAAAGTGTCAAAAAAGTTTCTTCAATTGTGGGGATACCAATTAACATTGACTTCATTAAAAATGAGAAAAATAATGAAATATATCAAATGTACAATTTAGCTGAAAAATTTTATCAAAATAATTTGCAGTCAAAGTTGGGGGAAGAAGCACTTTTATATTTAAAAAAAAGAGATATTGATGAAGATATTATTAGTCATTTTAACATTGGTCTCGCTCTTGAAAAGCATTCTTTATTTGATTTATTAAAGAAAAAAGAATATAACCATAAGGATATGTTAAAGAGTGGACTAATTGAAGAAGGCGATTATGATGTTTTCAAAAACCGTATTATTTTCCCTATTAAAGATTATAACGGTAAAACGGTTGCTTTTAGTGGGAGAGCCATTGATGATCATCAAACTCCAAAATATATTAATACAAAAGAAACAATAATTTTCCGGAAAGGCGATCTCCTTTATAATTACCACGAGGCAAAAGAGGAAAGCCGAATTACTAAAAAAATAATTATTTTAGAAGGATTCATTGATGTCATCAGTTTATATGCTAATGGCATCAAAAATACAGTTGCAACAATGGGAACTGCTTTAACAAAAGAACAAGTGAAGTTGATAAAAAGACTTAATTCAGAAGTGATTATAATGTTTGATGGCGATGAAGCTGGGATAAAGGCTTCATTAACTTGTGCTGATGAATTAATAAAAATTGGCGTAACACCAAAAATTGTTTGTCTTGAAGATAACCTTGATCCAGATGATTATATTAAACAAAAAGGGCTTGAAAAATTAAATCAAAAGATTGAAAATCCAATTAATGTGCTTGATTTTAAAATAAACTATTTTAAAAAAAATAAGGATTTAACTGATAGTGTTCAAATGGCTGAATATGTCAATATTATGATTAAACAATTAGAACAAATCGAAGATGAGGTTTTAAAAGAAATAACTTTAAAAAAATTAAGCAATGAATCAAATTTAGATTATAATTTTTTAAAAAATAAAATTAAAGAAAAAAAGACTGTTAAGATAGAGCCAACCGAAAAACAGGAAGATGACTCTCTTTTGGCAGAAAAGCATTTAATTTATTATATGTTAAAAAGCCCAACCGTCATTAATATTTATAAAAAAAGAGTAAAATTCATGCCAACTCATCAATATCGAATTATTGCGCTTGAAATTAGTGCTTATTATGACAAATATAACTCAATTGAGATTGCTGATATATTTTCATTAATATCAAAAAACGAGAAAATTAAAAAAGCACTAAATGATGTTTTATCCCTTAATTTAAAAGAAAAGTATACTATTGAGGAAATTGAGGATTATGTTAATGCAATTGAACAATATGTTAAAAAGTATGAAACTATAAAATTGAAAGAAAAATTAAATGAAACTAGTAACATGGAAGAAAAAATGAGACTAGCAGAACAAATAAGATTAATGAAAGTAGAGGAAGAGTAATGGAAGTAATAAAAACGTTTGAACAAAGAAAAGCCGATTTAATAAAATATGGGAAAGATAAGGGTTATTTAACATATGAAGAACTAGCAAATGAGTTAAAAGGATTAGAAATTGATGCTGATTTGTTAGATGAATTATACAATGAATTAACGGAAAATGAAATAAAAGTAGTCGCCCAAGAGGATGATGAAACAAGTGCCGCTAAAGAACTAGTGTCAGAAGAAGTTTTAACAAAAGACCTAAACATTAACGATCCAGTAAGAATGTATTTAAAAGAAATTGGTAAAATAAAATTATTAAATGTTGACGAAGAGAGTGATTTGGCTTATCGAATAATTGATGGTGATATTGAAGCTAAAACAATTTTAGCGGAGTCTAATTTACGTTTAGTTGTCAGTATTGCAAAACGCTATGTCGGCAGAGGAATGCTTTTTCTAGATTTGATTCAAGAAGGAAATATTGGTTTAATGAAAGCAGTTGAAAAGTTTGATATTTCAAAAGGGTATAAATTTTCAACTTATGCTACTTGGTGGATAAGACAAGCAATTACAAGAGCAATTGCTGATCAAGCAAGAACAATCAGAGTTCCAGTTCATATGGTTGAAACAATCAATAAATTAGCAAGAATTCAAAGACAAATGACGTTAGAGTTAAATCGTGAACCAACTGAAGAAGAACTAGCACAAAGAATGGAAACCAATGTTGAAAAAATTAGAGAAATTTATAAAATTTCGCAAGATCCGGTTAGTCTAGAGACACCAATTGGTGAAGAAGAGGATTCAAGTTTAGGGGATTTTATTCAAGACGAAAGAAATATGAGCCCTGAGGACTATACTACTTTTGAAATCTTAAAAGAAGAAATTGCTGATGTTTTATTAACCTTAACTGATCGTGAAGAAAAAGTAATTCGTCTTCGATTTGGTCTTGAAGATGGGAAATCAAGAACGTTAGAAGAAGTAGGGCAGTTGTTTGGTGTAACAAGAGAAAGAATTAGACAAATTGAAGCAAAAGCAATCCGTAAATTAAAGCATCCTTCGCGTTCTAAAAAATTAAAGGATTATATGATGACATAAAAAAAACTACAAAGTAGTTTTTTTTTTAAAGTTTTAAATCTTCAAGTGAGGCCTCGGCTCTTTCTAAGAGCTTACTAATTTTTGAGTCAACCTTTGGTTCTTCTTTTTTTTCTGGCTGAACTTCATCCATTTTTGGTGGTTGTTCAACTGGTTTATTTTCAACATTTAATGCTACTTCTTTTAATTCCGCAACCGGGCTAGTTTCTTCTTCAAGTTTTTCAGCAGCTGCTTGATGACTAATATCAGTGTAATCAATTGCTTTCTTTAAATTTAAATCACCAGCATCAGATTCAATATCACCAAGTTCAATCAATTTTAATACTTCTTCTAATGTTGTTAACCCATCATGAACTTTTGTTAAACCATCTTGTAATAAAGTTGTAACATCGGCTTTAAAAACAAGTTGCCTCAAATATTCTTTTTTAACACTGGAACTAATTGCATCACGAATATCTTGATTTATAAGCAAAACTTCTTGAATAGCGACTCTTCCTTTATAGCCGTTATCACATTTTTCGCATCCCTCATTAACATAAATATAATCGATATCTTTACCTAAAACCTTTTTAAACATTTTCTTTTCATATTCATTAGTTGGTTTTTGAACTTTACAACCACATAATTTTCTTGCTAATTTTTGGGAAACTATTCCCGTTAATGAACTTGCAAGTAAATATCTCTCAACATCCATATCCAGTAAACGTTCAATCGTGTTTAATGAATCGTTAGTGTGTAAAGTAGATAATACTAAGTGACCAGTAATTGAAGCTCTAATGGCAATTTTTGCTGTTTCAGTATCGCGAATCTCACCAACCATAATAATATTTGGATCTTGACGAAGAATTGAACGGAGTGCGGTTGCAAAATCAAGACCAATTTCACTATTTGTTTGAATTTGGTTAATTCCTTCAATATCCATCTCAATTGGATCCTCAACTGTAATGATATTGGTATTTTCTTTATTTAGTCTTTGTAAAACCGCATAAACAGTTGTTGATTTACCAGAACCAGTTGCCCCAGTTACTAAAATAATTCCGTTTGGAACCGAAATCATTTTCAAAATTTTTCGATAATTATCATTAGAAAAACCTAAGCTTTCAATCCCACTACCACTCAAACTATAGTCTAAAATACGGATAACAATTTTTTCGCCATTGCTTGTAGGAATTGAGGAAACACGAAGGTCCATTGGAACATCGTCAATTTTTGACTTAACGGCACCATCTTGTGGTAATCTTGTTTCAGTAATGTTCATCCCTGCCATAATTTTGATTCTTGTTATTAAATTCTTTTGAATAGTAATTGGTACTTCACAATAATTGGCTAATTCACCATCGATTCTAATACGGGCAACCATGCGCCCCACGAGCGGATCGAAGTGAATATCTGATGCACCTCTTTTTGTACTATCAATTAAAATTTCATTAACAACTTCAACAACAGGCATGCTTTCAAAATTAAATTTTCTGACCATCTCAAAACCCCTTTTATTTTTTTGCTAGTAATTCTTTCAAATATATTATATAATAGATTTGAGATAATTACTAGTGGAGAAGGTGAATTTTTTGGAAAAATTTAAAAAAGGCTTTATTTTAGCTGAATCTTTAATCGTTATAACTCTAATCGGATTAACTCTTTTCTATTTATTTATTCAATTTAATCAAGTTTTTGATAATTATGAAAAAAATTATAATTATAACTCAGTTAAAGGTCTTTACCATGCTGATCAAATAAAACAATTTTTAATGAAAACAAATTTTAGTGAAATAATTATTAATTTAGAAGATAATCTATATGTCGAAATTAATGATTGCCAGTTTGCTAATGATCCATTTTTTTGTGAAACTTTATTTAGCGATTTGGAAGTTAATAAAATATATTTTGTTAATGAAGATTTAAGTGGTTTTATTAATTATGCAAAAAATACAAAAGATGTTTTTTCAGAAGATTTAATTGGTTATTTAAATTATATTAAATATGATCAAACTCATCAAGGATTTCGGTTATTAATTGAATATACAAACAATGAATTTTGTTCAATTAATTTTTTGTAGGAGGGTTTATGAAAAATATAGATAATAAAGGATTTTCTGTTATTGAATTAGTGGTTGCTTTTTCGTTAGTTGCGATTATTTTGTTTTTATTGTTAGAAATAACAATTATTTTAAAAAGCTCATACTATGAAGTTGGAATAAGAAGTGAAATTCATATCAAAGAGGCTATTATTATTGAAAAAATTTATGATGATTTTAATCAAAATATTATTGTATCAGCAACTAGTTGTGGCGAAAGCTGTGTTGATTTTTCTTTTACAGATAGTACTACAAAAAGATTAAGCATAAACACCGAGACAAATGAGTTCACTTATGGGAGTTATTTAACAACATTCGAGGAAAATGTTGATTTTAATTCTTTCGAAGTAACATTAAATGAATTCCCATCGTTATTAGAAAACAAAATAAATGCTTATTTATTTGTATCTATTTCTTTTACTCACCAACATATAAGAGATCATATTTTTTTAATTAGTGGTGTCTATCAATATGATAAAGGCCTGAATCCGATTACAACAGATTTAGTAATAAATTGGAATTGTGGAGCCACCTTTACCGATACTAGAGATAGCAAAGTATATGAAACTGTCGAAATAGATGATCAATGCTGGTTTGCTGAAAATTTAAGATATTCCACCACCGCATGCCTAGAAGCAACATGGGATGAGTCAGCCCCTCTCAATGCTTGCCGCTTAAATGGCGGGACTGACTGGGACCAAGATCAAGTATTATACCAATGGGGAACGGCAATGGATGGTGATACCGAAGGCGGGCAGGGACTGTGCCCTCTAGGATGGCATGTCCCAACTGATGCTGAGGTTACAACACTTATTACTTATGTAAATAGTATTGTGGATTATAGATGTGATGGTGTTAGTGGTCTAATTGGTAAAGCAATGGCTTCATCAACTAATTGGGATACTAGTTCAACCAATTGTAATGTTGGAAATAATCAAAGCACTAACAATACAACGGGATTCAATGTTAAACCATCTGGTTATAGGAATGGCTTAGGTTCGCTTAGCAGTGTAGGCAATTACGGCGACTTGTGGACTTCCACTCCTTCATCCAACAATGCCGGGAACCTAACCTTGGGCAGCTCAAATTCAAGTTACAGCCTCAACAGTAATTCGCAGGCTAACGGCTTTTCGGTTCGTTGTCTCTTGGATTTATAACTTATTATAAAAAAAAGAAAAGAGGAAATATGAAAAAGTTGAAATTTAAAACAGAACTAATTAAAATATTTTCTTTGATTGTATTTTATCTAATATTAATTATGCCTCTCCCATATTTATTAGAATCACCGGGTGGCATCAAAGACATTGGACCAAAAATAGAAATTGAAAATAAAAAAGATAATCATAATACTTTTTATGAAACATATATTGCGGTAAGAAAAGCAAGAATTATAACCCTGGCCTATGCCTATTTAAATCCGTATTGGGTAATCGTTCCGATTTCAGAAACTCCTTATCATGATTATGAAATTGATCGAAAAATGAGCAAACTAGCACTCCAATTAGCTAATCAAAGAGCAACGATTGTTGCCTATCATTATGCAAATTATGAGTATCAAATTAAAAATGAAGATTTACATGTTGTATATATAACTGATGATGCTAAGACTGAAATAAAAGTTGGGGATGTTATAACCGAATATTCATATGATCAATTTCTCGATTTCTTAGAAGAAAAAAAAGTCGGCGATCAAATTGAAATCAAAGTAGCAAGAGATGATAACATAATAATAACAAACAGCACGTTAATTAAAGAGGGCGAATCGGCAATAATTGGACTTTACTTAGAAACAAGCTATGATTTAAACACAAATCCAATCATCAAAATTACAAATACTGAAAAAGAATCAGGTGCTTCAGCAGGGTTTATGACTGCTTTAGCAATTTTTGATAAATTAACCGATTTAAAAAGAATAAACAAGACTTTTGCTGGAACCGGAACAATTAATATTAATGGTCAAATTGGTGAAATTGAAGGCGTTGATTTAAAACTAGTTGCAGCCGCTGATAATGAAATTGACTACTTTTTTGTTCCAAATGGTTTAAATTATGAAACAGCAATTATTACCAAAGAAAAACACCAGTTAAAGATTCAAATAATTGGTTTTGATCATTTTGAAGAAGCATTACAATATCTGTATCCAGATTATCAACCAAGAGGTGAGTAAGTGAAAAGAGAAGATGTTGATATAACAAAAGTAACACCAATGATGAAACAATATATTGAAATAAAAAATAATAATAATGATATTATTATCTTTTTTCGACTAGGCGATTTTTATGAAATGTTTTTCGAAGATGCGCTAATTGCCTCAAAAGCATTAGAATTAACTTTAACCGGCAAGAGTGCTGGTTTAGAAGAAAGAATCCCAATGTGTGGCATTCCATATCATGCGGCAGATTCATATATTGAAAAACTAATTAGTTTAGGACATCGAGTTGGGATTTGTGAACAACTAGAGGATGCCAAAAATGTTAAAGGAATTGTTAAACGCGATATCGTTAAAATTATTAGTAAAGGAACAATTATTGATGGAAATGCTTTAAAAGAAAAAGATAATAATTTTATTGCTAGTCTTGATAAACAAAAAGATATTTATATTTTAACTTATGCCGATATTTCGACTGGTGAAGTGTTTGTAAAAGAAATTGATCTAAAACCAATTAATTTAATTAATCAAATTGTTTCTTTAGGCATTAAAGAAATAATTATAAGTGAATTAAAAGAAAGTTTTCTTAAAATATTAGAAGACCAATATCAAATTCAAATTTCTAAATTTTCACAATTAATTAGTCAATTTGAAAAAGCAAAAGAAATAAAAGATAATCGTTATCATTATAGTATTAATCTATTACTTTCTTATATTACCTATACTCAAAAAGTAGAATTAACATATTTAAAACCAGTTATCATTAAAAATGATAAGAATATATTAAAGATGGATGTCCATACTAAAAGAAACTTAGAATTAGTAGAAACAAAAAGATTAAAACAAAGACAACACTCGTTATTATGGTTGTTAGATAAAACCAAAACGGCGATGGGTGGAAGATTATTAAAAAAATATATTGAAGAACCAATTACAGATAAAAAGGAATTAGAACGAAGATATAATTTGGTTGAAATATTAATAAAAGAGTTTTTACTAAAAAAAGAATTAGAAGATTTATTAAATGAAGTATATGATTTAGAAAGATTAAGTTCTAAAATTGCTTTTTCAGCATCTAATGCTAGAGATTTAATTCAATTAAAACGATCACTAGCAACTTTCCCATATCTTAATGATATATTTAAAAAAATTAAATATCCAAACAAGCTGAATCTTTTATCTGATATATATAATTTAATTAATAAAGCAATTATTGAAAATCCACCAATCACAATCAAAGAAGGGTATATTATAAAAAGCAACTACCACCGGGAATTAGACCAATTGCGAGCTTTAAGAAAAGGCGGCAAAGATTTCATTGCTCAATTTGAACTTGAAGAAAAAGAAAAAACAAAAATAAAAAATTTAAAAGTTGGCTATAATCGTGTTTTTGGTTATTATATCGAAATTTCTAAAGGTAATTTACATTTAGTAAAAGATGAATTTGGTTATGATCGAAAACAAACTTTAAGTAATTGTGAGCGATTCATCAGTCCAATTTTAAAAGAAAAGGAAGCTTTAATTTTAAATGCTGAAGAAAAAATAATTGAATTAGAGTATCAATTATTTGTTGAAATTAGAGATGAAATCAAAAAATATATTCGCGTTCTTCAAATAAATAGTGATCTTATTAGCGAAATTGATGTTTTAAGATCATTTGCTCAAGTTGCTGAAGAAAATAATTATGTTAGGCCAAAAATCGAAAAATATTTTGAAATAATTGATAATCGGCACCCGATTATTGAAAAAGTAAGTGGGAATGAATTTGTTGCCAACGATATTGTTCTAAAAGATGATGTTGATATTCAATTGATTACGGGGCCCAACATGTCTGGTAAATCAACTTATATTAGACAATTAGGACTGGCTGTTATTATGGCTCAAATTGGCTCGTTTGTAGCTGCCAGGGAAGCTACAATGCCAATTATTGATGCTATTTTTACAAGAATTGGTGCTAGTGATGATTTAGTAAGTGGTGATTCAACATTTATGGTAGAAATGATTGAAGCAAATTATGCGATTGAAAATGCCACTAAAAATAGTTTGATTTTATTTGATGAACTGGGTAGGGGAACAGCAACTTTTGATGGAATAGCCCTAACACAAGCCATTATTGAACATATTCATTATCATATTGCTGCTAAAACACTTTGTTCAACTCATTATCACGAATTAACTGATTTGGAAAAAACACTTACTAAATTAGAAAATATTCATGTTAGTGCTTATGAAGAAGACGGAAAATTGACTTTTTTACATAAAATAAAAAAGGGTAGTGTTGATAAAAGTTATGGAATTCATGTTGCAAGACTAGCAAACCTACCTGATAATCTAATTGAACGGGCTAAACAAATTTTAAAAGTTTATGAAACAACTGAAATAAAAAGAGAAAAAATTATTAACCAAGAAATTATATATCAAAAATCAGAGTTGGAAGAAAAAATTAAAAAATTAAATTTAAGTGAAATAACACCACTTGAAGCACTTAACTTATTATATCAACTTCAAAAAAGAAAGGAGGACTAAAATGGATTTGTTAAAAAGAGAAAACTGGTGGGTGTGGTTAGTTTTAACGCTTGTTGGGAATGGATTAATAAGTACCATTATTCTATCAATATTTCTAAAAACCATTGATCGAAATCAATGGTATGCTAATTGGTGGGTATGGATTATTGGCGCGTTATTTTTATTGTTTCCTGTATTTATTATGCTAATAATTTTTTCAGTTCAATTACAAGTAAACAATGCTAGTAAACTTGATGTCCCAGGAAAAGAAATATACTATAATCCTTACTTTTGGGTATTAGGTGTTATTATTCCGTTTGTAGGTTGGTTAGCAATTATTATGATGAATTTTTA
>CAYGGG010000031.1:0-10314 GCA_964349455.1 uncultured Muribaculaceae bacterium
CCCTTTGTCAGGCGAGTTGGATTATTCTTGTTGTTTAATTTTATTAGTAATGATGATTATATTGACCAAGTGTTTGAAATAATGAATCAGTTTTATGAGGA
Source organism: uncultured Muribaculaceae bacterium (assembly GCA_964349455.1). Taxonomy (GTDB): domain Bacteria; phylum Bacillota_I; class Bacilli_A; order RF39; family UBA660; genus CSSED10-109M. Next base: position 102 of record CAYGGG010000031.1, read on the forward strand.
GGAACACTATTATGTTAATATGATGAACGGATGGTTATTGTGTGAATGCTTTATTAAAAGAAGAGAAAAAACAATTAAATTTTTAAAAAATCATAAATTGAATAAATTCACAATTAATAAAGGAATTAGTAAATGTCGTGATAGTTATCGTGTTTCTTTAGAAGATAAAGAAATGTTAGTGATTTACAAGCAAAAAAACAAAAGAGAGGTAGTCTAAAATGGGAGCGAAGGCTCTTTTTTTTAAAAAAAAAATAATCGTGGAAGAAAAGAGGGGTAATGGTATATAAAATAAAAAAACTGTTAACTAATAGTTGTTAACAGTTTAAAGTTTTTTGCGGGAAGAGCTTAGCTTTTTTGCAAATACAGTATGTCATCGTTGTAATAATTTTGGGTAATCATTTGATTATTACTGTCATTTAGAAAATCGCCGGCAAATAATTCTTGCGTAAACATTCGTGAATATGTTTGCCCACTCGCATCAGTTATTTCAATTTCAAACGTAATGGTTGAGCGGACTTCATCTGATTTAACGCCTGATTTTATAATTGCATTGTTGCTGTCAATAACAGACCACCCAGAAACGTCTTGTGTTTTTATATCTTTAACAATATAATAAAACATTAATGCTCGGAAATTTTTAAAGTCATCAATACTGTAGGTAAAAGAGTTATTTTCAAAAACATGCTTTGTTGATTGTTGGTTTGCTGAATCCTCGGTAATGATATCATAAAAATAGAATTCAGAAGTTCCTTTCTCAGGAGCAATCTTAACGACAGCGTTTTTAATGATAATTTTTTTAATATTGTTAATTGCTTCATCATCATAACCGTTTATTGAGATAAGTATCGATGTGGCAACGTTTGGCATAATTTTTTTGTAATCTGAATTTACAATATATTCATAGCCAGGTAAAGCACTATAGCTTTCTCCTGTTACATAATAGGGACTTTTGTCGTTAGCAAGAGGTTTATTGGCATCATTGTTATTGCTACTGTTTTGGCTAGTTTTGGTTGTAAATGCGCCGATAAAGAAAATAACAAAAAAGATTAAGATTAAAATAAAGATTTTTTTTATTGGAGATAGATGAATAAAAACAAGTTTTTTGCTGTAAGCAAACCAAAGAACGCCAGCGGTTAATAACCATCCAACCACATTAGCGCTTAGCATGAGTAAATATAAAAATGATAATACAACAATGATAATGAAACCATTGTTAGAATTGTTAGTAACTGGCAAATCATCGATAGGTTTGGTTATTTTTGTAGGTTTATTGATAACTTTTTTTTCAGGAAGGGATTTTTCATAATTAGCCGGCAGACCTTCGGAAGAATATTTTGCTTTTTTTGAATTTAAAACTATTTTGAACTTCCAACCATTTTTTTTGGCTGAATCTTTAAAAACATTGACTATTTGGCCAAAGTTGATTTCATAATCATATGCTTTCCCGTCAGGAGCATAGCCCACACTTTTGACTTTTCTTAATAACGTAGTTCCGCTTTGAGAGTAACTTTCGCTAGTCATACCAAAGCTAAAACCTTTTCCTAAGTCAATTGTTTTTTCATAATAATATAATGTTTTTTTTGTTTCATCAAATAAGGCGAGCCCGGTGTAGCTAATTTTCTTTTCCCCGGTACTGAATTTGGCATCCAAAAATTCCTTTTCAATTTTAATGTCGGTATCTGTTCTTAGGGCTGGGAATATCCCAATTGTCGCTAGGTTATCAACTATTTCTTCAATCATATGCTCTTTTTGCATAAACAATCACCTCACAACTAAATTATAGCACAATCTTAGGCAATGTAAATATGATAATTAAAAATATTATGGCGGTGACAATAATAATTATTAATATATATTTTTTAAAATTTGTAGTATGATTAGAAGGACGGGAGGTGGTTAATGTGCAAGAGATTAAAAGTGACAAAAACCAAACAATTAAGATTTTAACTTATAATTTAGCAAATTGTGTTGATGGTAGTAATGGGATTAAAAATCAAATGATTTTAAAGCAAAAAAAGATTAAATTGGCTACTAAGCGAGTTGTTGAAAATATTAATGGACAGTTAAAACAGATAGAAGGATTTAATCCCGACGTAGTTTTGTTGCAAGAAATTAGCAAACTATCTTTTGTTAATTGCTTTAAAAATCCTTATAAATGGTATAAGCGTCGATTAAGCGAATATTTTGGCGATTACTATGCCAGTTATAATATATTGAATTTAGTTAATCACGGAAAGAGTACGTTTTCTAAATTTAGTTCGGTGGTTGTAAAAGTAAAAGCGCCTTTTAAAGCAAAGGGGTTTCTTAATAATTATTTTTGTGGCAACAAAGGTTTTTTGATTAATAGAATAAAAATCAGCGATCACGATAAAGAATTGGTTATTTTTAATATTCACCTGATTGCGTTTAAAAAAAACTATGCGGTTCGATTAAAGCAAATGGAATATGTTTTGGCTTTGGCAAGCATAGAAGTGGATAAAGGAAATTATGTAATTATTGGTGGTGATTGGAATATTAATCTTGCAAGTGATGGGGTAATTTCGCAGCAGCCAAAGAATTTAATCGAAAAAACAATTGAGTGGTGCTTTGCCATCCCCGAGCAAAGAACTTTGAAATCATTTAAGCAAGACCAAGGTAATAATGGGGGAAAAATTATTTATGATGGTTTTTTGTGTTCAACAAATATAAGTGTTTTAAAAGTGATAAGTAGGGAAGATTTTAGATTTAGTGATCACGCCCCTGTTTTGTTAGAAGTAAAGTTGGGTTAAAATATAAGATGTCCCAAGTGGTATATCGTTTAAAGAAGTTAATGATTGTGTTAATGCTTTAGAAAATAAAAAAAGTGAAGATGGAAATCAAATTACCGGTATTATCTGGTATAATTCATTTGGGGGAGAAATAAATGGTAAATGAAATGGAGATTATTCCTTTAGAAAAAGAATATTTGCCAATGGCAATTAAATTAGTGGATTCAATATTTGATGAGTCAGATATGATTGATAATCCAGCATCTGCTTTAAAAGCGAGTTTGTCGGAAAAAGAATATTTAAACTATTCTAGACATAAAGATAGCGAAGTGAAAAATCTTGAGTATTATCTTGCTTTAGATAAAGCGAAAGTTATTGGAATAATTGGCCTGTATACATTGAAACGCGATACTATTTTTTTTAATAAAACCAAAAATGTAATCTGGATTGACTGGTTCGGGGTTGCCGAGGATTATCGTGGTAAAAATGTTGGTTCACGATTGTTAGACTATATAACAAAGGTTGCTGTGGCGAGGGGATATGATTATTTGTTCTTATTTACATCAACCGATGATAGCGAAGTAGCTGCGCAATATGTTTATGAAAAACAAGGGTTTAAGATTTTGGATATAAAGAAAAATAAAGAATATGATTTATTGTTGCGCGGGAAAAGAATAAAGAATAATGGGTAAATGGCATATAAATAAAGGAGGTGAATAAGAATGAAGGAGAGAAAAGTTGGGTTTTTTATGTTGGCAATAGTGGTAGTGTTTTTGTTAATTGGTTGCGTTTCTGATAAAGGACTGGCACAAAAATCGGCAGAAAGCGCAGTTGAGGAGGCGGGAATTAAAGGTTATGATGTTCAACAAGGTGATAGTGTTAAGAAAATAAGAACAAGCGATAGTGAAAGTCACCAAATGATAGTAAAAATGAGGTTATTGCAATACGGTATGTCACCAAATCTTGAAGATTACCGAGATGCATTTTTAGTTGAAATGAAAAATGAAGATGGTGAAGCTATTACGGTAGTTGTCGTAAATGAGGATGGCAAGATGAAATCGTTATTGCCTGAAACAAGCGAAAATTAGTAGTGGTTGATAGTTTTGATCAAATAGGTGAAAAAAAGCAAAATTAATTTTTTGCTTTTTTGTTTCGCTGATTGGCGTTCAGTATTTTTTTGCGCATTCGATAGTTTAGTGGTGTAACTTCAACTAGCTCGTCATTTTCAATATAGTCTAGACAATATTCTAAACTTAATTTTCTTGGTTTTTTCAAAACAACGGTATTGTCTTTTCCAGCTGATCTAGTATTGGTTAGTTGTTTGGTTTTAATAACATTGACTGCTAAGTCATTATTATGATTATTTTCACCAACAATCATTCCCTCATACACTGATGCGCCAGGTTCAACAAATAAAATTCCTCGTTCTTCGATTTGACCAATTCCATAAGCAGTTGCCTTCCCATTTTCCATTGAAACTAATACACCTTGCCCCCTAGTGGTGATGGCTATGTTGCTAAATGGCAAATATTCTTTGAATATATGGCTTATAATGCCATACCCTTTAGTCATTGTCATAAACTCAGTCATAAAACCAATCAACCCGCGAGAAGGAATGGTGTACAATAAGCGAACTTGATTTTTGTAATTGAGCATATTGTCCATTTTTCCTCCACGCAAACCCAAAGCTTCAATTACTGGGCCGACATTCTCTTCTGGAACTTCGATTTGTACATCTTCATAGGGCTCGTGGTTTATGTTATTGATTTCTTTGATAATTACTTCTGGTTTTGATACTTGTAGTTCAAATCCTTCGCGGCGCATATTTTCGATTAATATTGATAAATGTAATTCGCCTCTACCGGCAACTAACCAAGATTCAGAATCGTTTGGATTTACTCGTAAACTAACATCTTTTTGCAACTCTTTATAAAGTCTTTCTTCAATTTTGCGAGCAGTTAAGAACTTTCCCTCTAATCCAGCAAAGGGACTGGTATTGACGCTAAAAGTCATCTGCATGGTTGGTTCATCAATTCGCAAAATTGGCAATGCTTGTTCTTTCCCAACATTACAAATGGTTTCACCAACGGAAATATCCGGAAGACCGGCGATTGCTACTATTTCGCCAGCTAATGCTTGTTCAATTTCAATTCTTTTAAGTCCCAAAAAACCAAATAATTTTTGAATACGAAATTGTTTTTTGCTACCGTCTAGTCTAACGCAAGAAACCATCTCATTTACTCGCATCATTCCGTTTGAAACACGACCAATCCCAATTCGCCCAACATAGTCATTATAATCAAGGAGGGCGGGTTGAAATTGGAGAGGAGCATTGGTATCAGTATTTGGTGATGGAATATGTTCAATAATCATGTTAAATACTGAATCCATTGATTTTTCTTGGGTTGTAACATCGGGGCTTAAACTAGAAGTCCCGTCGATTGAAGATACATAAACAATCGGGAATTCAAGTTGCGCTTCGTCTGCGCCAAGCTCAATAAATAAATCAATAACACTATCAACAACTTCTAATGGTCTGGCTGATTCTTTGTCGATTTTATTAATAACAACAATTGGTTTTACTTTTGCTTCTAATGCTTTTTTTAAAACAAATCTTGTTTGTGGCATTGTCCCTTCGTAGGCATCAACGACTAAAAGAACGCCATCAACCATATGCATAATGCGCTCGACCTCCCCACCAAAATCAGCATGGCCCGGCGTGTCAAGAATGTTAATTCGGGTTCCTTTATAATTAATGGCAGTATTTTTTGCTAAAATAGTAATACCTCGTTCTTTTTCGATGGCATTACTATCCATCGCTCGTTCTTCAACTTGTTCATTATCTCTAAATGTACCAGATTGTTTTAACATTTGATCAACCAAAGTGGTTTTGCCGTGATCTACGTGTGCAATGATTGCAATATTTTTTATATTCATGTGACACCTCTTTTTTTTGTAACATAGGTATTGTATCACATTTTCTAATAAAACAATGGTTTTTTACAAATAAAATTAATTTTGAGCGTAAATAAAACTAGGGTAGTTGGGGTGCTTAATGATGCAAAAAAAAATAAAATTTGCTATAATTGTGAAAATGGTTGTTAATGATAATTTATAAAATTAAATTATACGCAAGGGGTGTTCGATTATGAAATATGATGTTATTATTGTTGGCGCAGGGCCAAGTGGCTTAACGGCCGCTTTGAATTTGTGGAAAAGTAATATAAAAAACATCTGCATAATTACTAAAGGTGATATTAATACGCACAAGCCTTGCGCTGGTTTATTAACGCGTAAAACAATAAATGAATTAAGAAAGCTGGATTTAAATGTTGAAAAAGAGCTAGAGTACAAGCCTTGGTATAGTCTTAATATTTATTACAGGAATGAGCTCCAATTTACGATGGATTTGGATAATGAACTCGCTTATTGTCCGCCAACTTTTGCTCGTGATCAACTTGATTGTTTTTTATATGAAAAGGTATTAGAAAAAGGAATAAAAATTTTTGAACATGAAAATATTGAGAATGTTGATTTTTTAAAAAATGATATTAGAAGTGAGAAAAATAATTGGCATTATCAATATTTAATTTTTGCTGACGGTGTAAATGGATTTAGTAAAATGTATCATAAAAAGAATAAAATCAAACATATTTCTTTTGAAGCGATAATTAAAGATGAAAAACCAGCCCCATTTGTTAATTTGTATTTTGATAGCATTAATAAAGGGTATGCTTGGGTTGGATCAACTAGTAAAATTGCTAATATCGGTTTTGCACATCCTTATGATCCAAAAATTGATTATATACAATTGATGGTTGATTTTGGAAAAGAAAACGGTTATAGAATTGAAAAAAATGATATAAAAGGAGCTTTTTTTCCAGAAAGAGTTCGGCGTTTAACAATTGGAAATAATGTTTTTTTTGCGGGTGATGCTGCCGGATTAGCTGATCCGATGACTGCGAAGGGATTATATTATTCTTTTAAGTCAAGTTATTCGGTGGCGAGAGCAATAAGTGTGGGAAATTTTAATTTATATAAAAAAGAAATGAAAAAAGAGGTAAAACATTTAAAATTTGCACGACTTTTTATGAAAATATTTTTTAGTAATTTGTTTAAAAAATATTTTTGGCGAAAAAGCAAAGGTAAAGAAGCAAGTTTTCGCAAGGAAGCCTTTAATAAGATCCATTTGTTAGGTGAATATAGTTATTTTGAGATATATAAATGTTATAAAGAATATCGAAAAAGAAGGAGCTGGCGAAAGTAGGTGGTTGACGCTTACTATTTGTTGTGTTAGAATAACAAATTAAGTGGGGGGTACATATGGAAAAATATTTTAAAGGCTTTGACAGGGGACTTTATTCGTTTCAGGAAACCGAAAGACCAGGCCATTTTTTGTTTTATCGTATTGATAAACAAGAACTAGAAAACATTGATAACGAACCAATGGATATGCTACAAGAATATATTGCGATGAAAATGATCGAGGGGGATATTACAGAACCAGTTGTTGGGGAAGTTGAGTTTTTAAATTTGCAAAACAATAGAGTAATTGGAATTATTGCACCGGCATTAATAATAGAACCAAAACAAATTAAAAAAGAAGAAGTAGGTCCGGTTAAAAAATTAATTAGAAAAGTATTTAAAAACAAAAAATAAATTACGATTCGTAATTTTTTTTAATTGAGGTAATATTAATCTTTTTATTTTTAAAATAATTTGTTGTTTTTGGAAATATCGATTATAATGAAATAGAGGTGGAAGATGATCAAAGTTAAATATTTGTTTGCAAGAATAAGGGAAATGAATTTTGGTAAAATGTTTAAAATAATTGACGAGATTAGTAAAAAAAATAATAAAAATAAATTAATAATTCTTTTTGATATTATTTGGTGTGGACTATATTATTTGGCAGGATATATGGATTATTATATTTTTGAAATGTATGATTTGAATTTTAAACAGAGAAAAACGATTATGACAAGGGGTATTAATAATAAGTATATAAAAAAGTTGAATAATCCAAATTTCTGGTATATTTTTGATTTAAAAGATGAGTTTAATCGAAGGTATCGGAAATATTTAAAAAGAGATTGGTTGTTTTTGGAAAAGGAGGCTGATTTTTATCAATTTATTAAAAATAAAGAATACATTATTGCAAAGCCGAGAAACGGAACGTGCGGGCATGGGATTGAAAAAATAAAAATTGCTGATTATGATAATTTGTTTTCTTATTTAGTAGAAAAAAACCTAACCGTAATAGAAGAGTTAGTAAATCAGCATGATTTAATCAATAAATTACATCCCTATTCGGTTAATACATTAAGAATGATAACGATTTTTGATGGCGACAAAGCAAAGCTAGCTGCTGTTTATATGCGAATTGGTAACGGTAATCACGTTGATAATTTTAATAGCGGGGGAATGGTAGTTCCGGTTGATATTAAATCTGGTGAAATTTTATATCCAGCTTATGATAAGGCAAAAAATTTATATGAAAGGCACCCAGAAACGGGTCATGTAATAAAAGGGTTTCAGGTTCCGCTTTTCCAAGAGGCGGTAAAAATGGTTGAGGAAGTTGCTAAAATTATTCCAGAGGTAGGAATTGTTGGTTGGGATGTGGCAATTACAAACGAAGGTCCACTGTTAATTGAGGCAAATAATTTTCCAGGGCATGATATTTATCAGTTACCACCTCATCGCACTAATGGGATTGGGGTTCTGCCCAATTTTGAAAAAATTTTAAAAGTATAAAAAAAAAGCATTGCATGCTTTTTATTTTAAATATTTATAATAATCGTTATCTAAAATTAATTCAGACATATAAAAGCGATTATAAACAATTTTGTTAATGTTATTAACATAGTTTTCATCAACTTCACTGGTAGGAATAAATTGTTTTTCAACGCTATTGTATCTTCCTTTTTCAGTTATCCAACTACGATCACCAAAAATAACTAGTTTGTCGCTATTGGATAATATATCACGACCTATTAATATTCTTGAGTCATATTCTAATCCAAAAAGGTTTGCTAGGGTTGGGGATATATCTAATGAACTACCAAGTTGGTTTATTTTTTGTGGTTTAATTCCTTTGTGCCAAATGATAAATGGCAGTTTATCACGATCGAAACGGTCGCTGCGGTCGATATCATCAACTTCATTTAAGTTATCAGTTGTTAATCCATAAGGCCAGTGATCAGCACTAATCGCAATCACCGTCTTTTCGGCAAGACCATTTTCTTCGAGCGTTTGGATTAACAATTTAAGTGCTTTGTCTAATTCAACATGAGTGGCAATGAAACATCGAACCGGTTCAGAATAAGGGAGATCTTTAACCACTTCCCAATTTCTTTGAACCATCATGTTTCCATAGCGATTGTAATTTAGGTGACCGCTAATCGTCATGTAATAGGTGAGAAATGGTGCTTTGTCAATATAATTACCAGTACTTTTCTCAATCATTTCAAAATCACTTTGTGGCCATAAGTGACAATTAATATCTAAATTGCGCCCACAAGCATAATAGTCATATCCTAATTTAGGATGTGACAATTGACGATTATAATATGTTGCGGAACCGTTGTGATAAGCTTGTGCGGTATATGAGACTTGTTTAAAAAGATTAGGAAGTGAATATGTTTGATCGTTGCGACCAACAACTGTGAATAATTTGCGGTTACTAATTGGAATTAAACCGGTTATCGTCATATATTCTCCGCCAAGGGTGCTTAAAATATTGGGTGTATAAAAGTTAGTAAAATCCAGACCTTCGGTTTGCATTTTGTATAATGTTGGGGTTGCTTCGGGGTGAATGCTAATTTGATCAAATGATTCTCCAACAATCCAAATTAAGTTTTTGCCCTTAAACAATCCAGTATAGTCATTTTTTTCAGTGGGTGGTTCATCCATGAAATATTGATGCATTTTTTTTATTGTTCCGTTTTTTTCATTATTAATTAATTCTTCCCAATTAAAATTAATTGTGTTGTATTCGATTGTGATTTCTGGTTCTTCTTTAATTACTTTTTCTGGTGTTTTAAAAAAATCTTTTTCTGGGTCAAATCCAAAAATTGTTCTTTGAACATCGATACGCATAGTTGTTAACAAACCAAATTTGGGAAGCATTAGAAAAGGAGCGTGGACTTGATGATAAAGGTTATAATCAGAATACATTTCACTCCCTTTTAAAGTAACAACTGGTAATAGATAAAAAAGAATAGTTAAAAGAATTAAAAATGTTTTTGCTGGAAAAATTTGTTTTTCAAAATTAAAGTGATTTTTACATAGAAAAAAGAAAACAAAAATAGGCAGCAAGAGTAGTAAAATCCCAATGTAATTGGCCATTAGCGTCTCAACTACAAATGAAAAATATTCAACGATTGCATTGGCGTTTTCAGTGATTGCTAGGGTAAATATTGAATCGTAAATTTTATAAAATAAGAATTGACTGCCATAGATAATTG
>CAYGGG010000032.1:0-9813 GCA_964349455.1 uncultured Muribaculaceae bacterium
ATACCAAACCACTTTACTACCGTTTAATTATTGTTTTCTTAATGTAATTATTTATAAACTAAATTTCAACGATTTTTTTTATAAACTCAAAAAAGTTAAAGCAAAATAGGTGGGGAAACAGGAAAATTTAGGTTGTCGATTCAAAAAGTTTATTTCCTTTAATTATAAACCTTAATGGTTATGAACACTTACCATTTACCACTAAATTCCGCTACTTTTTAATCAAAATAAGATTAAGAATCCTATTATTTCACAAATTTTTTTAAAAACTTTTTATCATCATTTACCATTGTTTTAGTCATTACATTTTGTGAAATAACTTTTTCTACTGGGAAGAAAAAATCACTATTTAACAACTCATTTAACATTCTAACAGTATCTTCATGCTGACTATTCAATATTTGCCAAAGATTATTTGATAACTGCCTTAATTTATACAAATAATTAGAATAACTATTAGCATCATATACGTGCTCTGAAATAATCATATCTAGAAATAAAGCTTCTGCCTCTAAAACCAGTTTAGCGTATTCATTATTGACACAAGGGATTTCTCGATATTGATTAGTTTCACGAGCATAAAATTGATATCCATCTTCTTGTTCTACTTTCTTTATTGTAATTGGACTATAAGATTTTATACAATCTACATTAAATAAAAGTAACGTATTGCAGCCCCAAGTACCAAATTCCCCACAATTATTTGTTCTGTCGGTGTTTGCTATCATTCTTTCAGGAAGACAACTCAAGTCAACATAAAAACCATCATAGTCTTCAGATAAACTTTCATAATTAATAGCATACTTATTTTTTAAAATTTCAAAGTCATAAAAATTAATTTCATGGTGAAGAGAATGATAAATAGTACTTAATCTTTTAACATCTTCCTCAGATTGAATAAAACAAATTTTTGCATCTTCTTTTAAAAGCAAAAGAGTCGCATTAGAAAAATCTACATCTACCCTACGTTCTGGGTTCGCTTGCAAAAGATTTAACCAATCACAAACGTTACCGCATTCACCATAATACTTTGAAGCCCATAAGCCCCCACTAGGTTTAAAATCATAATTGTTTTCAGGTCTTTGAACAGAAAATAGTAATTCCTTTTGAATTTGATTAGTACCTGTTGTAATAAAACAATTATTCAATAAATCTTGCATAAGAACACCCCTATGAGCAGATAGTCTAACACACTATTTTTATTAAATCAAGTTTTATCACATTAATTATATATATCAAATAAAGCTTATTATTTCTAATAGAACAAGCCCTAAACTAGATTTAAATATTAAAAGAAAAGCATGTGGGCTTTTGTTCTAACGGTTGGAAAAACAGAATTAAACCCCCTTGATAAAAAGAAATAAAATATTTTTAGATTTTTATTTCTCTATTTCCTCATTAACCTTATTCTTAATTAATGCTTTTATTTCCTTGTTTTGCAAAAAATCTATATATCCAAAAACTGTTCTCCCCTTTGAATCCCTTAAATTTAAATTTACCTTGTTTTCTAACAAAAATTTTATCATTTTATCATTTTCCCAACAAATTGCATGCATTAAGACATTCATTCCTTCTTTATCTTGGAAATTAATATTGCCCCCTTTTTCAACTATTGTTCTCGCATTGAATATGTTGTTATATTTAGCAAGTAGCATTAAGGGTGTCGTCCTATCTTGAAACACCATATCAGAAATGCCCTCCTCTTCTATCATTCTATATAGTTCTTTTTCTTCACCCCCATCTAATAATTTTTTTATCTTGACTTTTATCTTTTTCAAATATAAGTCTTTTTTACCTTCATCATTATTTTTGCGGTTTTTCATTTTTTCTCTAATTTCAGATGCCACAAAAATGTATACAATTATTACCATTACTACTAAAATAACCATTCCTGAATAAATATGTCCTGAATAAATATGTACTATTATCGGTATTACCAAACTCATAGCAATTTCAGCAACGATTGTTTTTACTCTTGTTTCTTCATGGGTTTCATCTTTTTGCTTTTCCAATTTATTAATTATTTCAGTTAGCATTATCAAAAATAAAATTCCAAAAAACCATATTAAATAGATTGTATTACCATATGCTTCTTCTTTCATAATATCTCCAAAAACAAACACACTAAGCAATACTATGCTAATAAAGAAAAAAATATCGCTAAAATGTGTTATTTTCATTTTTTCTTTTTTCTCCTCAATAGTTGTTTCAGTATCTAAAACAATTTCACTTTTTTTGCTTACTTTTTCTAATAGCGAATCTAAGAAGCTTTTTATTTGCATTTTGGAACTCTTAAAAGTAGTTGCCGGAACTAGCCATTTAATTTTTAGCAAATGTTTTCCTTCTTCATTTTCTTCAAATCGCACTTCTACTCTTATTTTTGCTTCTGATGAAAAAAATTTTAATACTTTTACTCTATGAATGAATATTAAATCCATCCGTTCTAAAGTTATTTTTTCAAATTCACAATTCATTTCTCTTACAACACTTAATAAAGATCTATAACAAATTCCTTTTTCCTCGCTAGTTAACCATTTTTCTTTTTCCACTGTTCCTCCTTATCTTTTTAACTTAATTACAAGCGACTTTTTTTTGATTCATTTACTTCTATTATATTAACTAAATAATAAAACAAGATGATTTCCAAACTTTCACTTTTTTTTAATATTTTCTTTACTATTGTCAATAATTTCTACTTTTTCATCAGTAACAAGTGCTGATTGTTCTTCGGTTAAACTTATAATATCAAAACCGCTTCTTTCATACTTTTCTGAATTATTATCATGTTCTTTGGTTCTTCCTTCTGATCCATAATGACATGATAATGATTTACCATTGATAACATCAAAACCACTTGTATCTAAATCAGGCCACCGGTTTTCATCGTTTGAACAAATATTACACGTTTGAATATCTTTACCAAAAATAATTGCTCCAGCACTTCCACCAAAAACGATTCCCCCATTTTTAATAAATTCTTCAATTTTACGATACCCCTCAGATTGTTTTAAATAATTTAATAATTTATAAGTATTTCCACCACCAATAAATAATGAATTATAGTCATTTAAATTAATATTATTAAATTGATTGGCATTTGTTATCATTTTAAATTTATCAATTTTGTATGGCAAAAGTTCTCCTTTTAACCATTCTAAACATCCGTCATAATCTCTACTTCCCCATGCTAGTGGTATATATAAAACTGGTTTATTTTTATCGATAATTTCTGCATACTTCTCATAACTTTTTGATACTTGCATTCCAGAACCACCACCACTCAATATTAAATACATAATCCCATCTCCTTATATTTATTATATATTATTTTAAGAAAAAATAAAACAAAAAGCGATTTCTTTTGGAAACTTCATTTATATTGATCAGAAAAATAGAATTTAAATTTTAGATACTTATTTCTCCTGTATTTCCAATGTTTTTATTTATTGTGGAATCAATGAGGTGTTTCTCTCGTTTGCTCTTGACAAATAGTAATCGTTCCTATATAATAATAGATATGAATTACAATAATAATGAAATAGAAAAAATTACCCAAAAGCTAAAACAAGCTAATTTAAAAATCACTCCGCAAAGAGTGGCTATTTTAGAAGAGCTTATCGATAATTATGATCATCCGACAGCTGATGCTATTTATCAAAAAATCAAACCAAAACTGCCCAACATTTCTTTTGATACCGTTAATCGGACTTTAATTGTCTTCGCCCAAACCGGCGTTATCAAAACCGCCGAAGACCTAGGCGGAGCAAAAAGATATGACCCAATGACAGAACCACATCATCATTTTCATTGTGTAAGGTGTAATAAAATCATTGATTTTACAAACGAGGAATACAATAAAATTAAATTGCCAGAAAGCATCACAAATAAACACCAAGTATTGGGGCAGAAAATAGTTTTAGATGGAATTTGCCAAAATTGTAATAATAAGAGATATCAAGAACAAAAATAATTAATTGAGAGGAGGTGAAAATTATGGCAAACGGTAAATACAGATCAATTGTCAAATTGGATTTTCAATATGCACACAGGTTTATGAACTATCCAGGAGAAGCAAGCTACCTTCATGGACACTCAGGATTACTAACGATTGAAATTGAGGGAGAATTAAATGAACACAATTATGCTTACCCAGTAAAAGAGGCACAAAAACTAGCATGGGCAGTAGCCGACAACTTCCACCATGGAACAATTTTTCAAGAAGGCGATCCCTTACTGGATTTAGTTTTACAAGGATATGAGAAAACAGGAATGAAAGGTACAACCGATAGATTTGGCGTTCCTGCAAAAGCTCTTAACCATGAGTTAGTAAAATCATTTCCTGAAAGCAGAGTATCTGTCAGTACAGGGCCTTCTACTTGCGAATGGTTCTGCAATGTATTCTATGAATTATTGAAAGACAAGCTGAATATAAAAAGAATAGAATTCCGTTCTTCTTCATTGAACTGTGCATCAAAAGAATTTTAATCTTAAAAAAAATCAAGATAGCGCTCTGCTAACTTGTTTTTTTTATCACTAAATAAATTTGTTCTCTAAATAATTCGTTTTTTTAAATAACTACTTTTATACCGTAACCAATTATGTTTCTAATATTTCGATTAATTTTTCAATCGCTTTTATCGTATCATCATATTCTACTTTTGTAATATACTTAACTTTATTTCGAAACTCTTTCCACATTTTATTCATTTCAAGACTTTCTTTTAACTCTGATGCAATTAATTTAAATTCATCAATATCAAACTTTGTTTCTCTTTTAGTAAATGTATTTTTAATCGCTAATATTAAATTGTCATGGTTTACTTTGTAAGACCCATTCATAAGAAAATAAATATCGCCAAAATCTTTCATTCGTGTGTTTAAGACACCACGACGAATAACCGTTTCAAATTTTTCTGCTAACACAGTTTCTAATGTATAAGCCATTATCGAAATTTTTTTATCACCAAAAATTGAATTATAGCTATACTTCATCTCCCTTGGAGTAATCACATCCCCTACTGTTAAATCAATGACTACATAGGTTCTATTGTTATCTAGCGTTGCTAAAATATTTAATTTAAACCCGTCATAATCATCATCCTGTCTGATCTTTTTAATATTATCTATTTCAAAAGATACACCATCATCTAATTGAATGCTTAATATCTCATTAAACATACCCCAGATCTTTTCCTCAGAAACAGGAATCCCTTTTAAAGTAGCATCCATATCTCTAGTGGTTCTTTCATCAACACCAATGATAGAGCTTAATAATAACCCACCTTTTAATATGATTTGACCTTTATAAATACTTAGTGATATTCTTTCAAGAATTCTCTCAAAATAAAACATTTGGAATAATCTTTGCGAACTATCGCTATCGCCTAACGATTTTTTAGAAATAAGAGCTTTTAATTTATCAGCATTCATTAAATTAGAATCTCCATATACTCTCTAACTTTTTTATCAATCTTTAATTGTTTAGCATATCTCATTAGTTTATTTAAATCTTTAGCCTTTAATTTTGAATATCTTTGTAGTGCGCTAGTGAAAATTTCCGAGTCCATTTTGTTTTTGTGTTTAATAATATCACAAATAGTTCTTTCAACATCATAAACTCTAACTTTCATTCCAAATGGTGATTTCATTTCAATTAACCCTAAATCTAACAAATCTTTTTTAACATAATGAAGATTTACATTTTTTTCTTTTTTATAACTGTTTCCAGCACTATACGGAACTGTAATATCATATACAGATGGATTTCTATCTGACAAATTATGAAAATAAAGTGCCGTGGCATCCGAAAAAACAGCCCTCTTACTTTTTGAAAGCATAATATAGAAATTATCAGAAAAACTATTTTTCAAAGCATAAAAACCTCTAGAAATTCTAATAACTTTACCACCTTCAATCAAAGTTCTTAAATGATGTCTATTAATATTCTTCTTCGCAATTTCTTTAGCAGTAATATAACCACCATTATTCTTGATAACATCAATAATTTTTGCATATTGATCCACACCAATCACCTCTTTCCTTAAATTAATTATATCATTATTTGACATAAAATGCGCATTTTTTTGTTTTTTTGCGCATTTTATGTCGGGATTATGTATCTTTTAATCATCCGCCACCTCAAGATTTATTAGATAATTTTTTGAAATCGTTACTAATTATTTATTAATTTCCTCACTTCTTAACTCAACTAATAATTTAATTAATTCTTCTGAAGGAAAATTTCCATATTTAAATCTGATTGTTCCTTCAGCCGTTTCATTATCACCAATTAACAACTTGGCTGCTTTAATAACATTTGGACTAAAAGGATAAATACCATAATGTTCTTTATGCGTAGCAACAGCAATAAGAGGCTTACCATTAAGCTTTAATCCTGGTACACCATATGGCATTTGCTCAATGGCATTAGGAGAAAACTTTTTCGCAATCAATAATATACTAATAATAATATCTTTTTTATCCTCATCTAATTTTTCAATATACTTATTCCAAATATCCATTACTTTTTACTCTCAACTTTGTTTTGTAATTCTTTTATTTTTTTAGAAATCTTATTCATACTTTCTTTATCTAGTTTTTCACCATATTTTTCGATAAATCTTTCAATTCTAGCCAGCGCTTCAACTGTCTTATCAACTGTTTTTTTGATTTTTTCTTCAATCTTTTCCATATTATCACCACCTATTAAAATTATATCACTTATTTAAAAAAATGCACTTATTATGTGCACTTTCATTAAAGCCAATCACCTTATTTATACATCTCTTCTAATTGCTTTTGAACATTCACATCCGCTAAATATTCATCAAATAACATACTCTTTTGTATCAATCCTTTTGGTGTAATCTCAATCATCTTATTTGCAATTGTTGAAATAAACTCGTGATCATGCGAAGAAAAAATAAGCGCTCCCGTATATTTAACCAAACCATCATTTAAAGCTTGAATTGACTCTAAATCAAGATGATTAGTTGGTTGATCCAATAACAAACAATTAGCACCACTAAGCATTAACTTAGAAAACATACAACGCATCTTTTCACCACCAGATAAAACCTTTACTTTTTTTAAAGCCTGATCACCACTAAATAACATTCTTCCCAAAAAGCCCCTAATAAAAGTATTAGTTTTATCAGCCGAATACTGTTTTAACCAATCAACTAATTCTAAATTATTATCCCTAAAAAAACTTTCATTATTTAAACCCAAATAATCAATAGCCACCGTCGGCCCCCATTTAATTGTTCCACTATCAGCTTCAAGATTACCACTAAGAATTTCTAACAAAGTTGATGCCACAATATCATTTTTACTAAGAATAACGACTTTTTCATCTGGATTAACGCTAAAACTAATATTATCCAATACTTTTACACCATCAATTGTTTTCGTTAAATTAGTAACTGTTAACAATTCTTTACCTAACGATTTTTCAATAGCAAAATTAATAAACGGATACTTACGCGAAGAAGGAGTAATATCTTCAATTTCAATTTTTTCAAGCGATCTTTTTCGACTCGTTGCTTGCTTAGACTTCGAAGCATTCGCACTAAATCTTGCAATAAAGGCCTCCAACTCTTTTATCCTTTGCTCCTTTTTTTTATTAGAATCATTAATCAACTTTAACATCAATTCACTAGACTGATACCAAAAATCATAATTGCCCACATATAACTTACCAGTTTCCCGATCAATATCAAAAATATGCGTACATACTTTATTTAAAAAATGGCGATCATGACTGACAACAATAACCGTATTATCATAATCAATCAAAAAATTCTCTAACCAACTAATCGCATTAAAATCCAAATGATTGGTCGGTTCATCTAAAAGCAAAATATCAGGACTGCCAAATAACGCTTGCGCCAGCAAAATTTTAACCTTGTCACTAGCTTTAAGATCAGCCATTTTTGCCTCAAGATTTTTTTCTTCAACACCCAAACCATTTAATAACACGTGAACATTATATTCAATATTCCAGCCATCCAACTCTTCAAATTCAGCTTCAAGATTAGCCACTGCTAAACCATCCTCATCATTAAAATCAGCCTTACTATATAATCTTTCCTTTTCAGCAATTATTTCACTAAGTCTTCCATGTCCCATAATAACTGTTTCTAAGATTGAATATTGATTAAAAGCAAAATGATCTTGCTTTAAAACCGCAAGCCGCTTTCCCTTTTCAATACTAATATCGCCACTCGTCGAATCTAAATCACCACTTAAAATCTTTAAAAAAGTTGATTTGCCAGAACCATTAGCACCAATAATACCATAACAGTTCCCTTTCGTAAATTTGACATTAATATCTTTAAATAGTTTTTTATCACTAAATATTAAACTTATATTAGTTGCTGTAATCATTTTCTTTCCTCCCAACAAACCAAATTATACCATATTCATTTTTTTAAACCAAAAAATTATCTATCATACAAAAAAAATCAACCTTACCCATACCATAGTATCATAACCAGCCCAAAGTATTTCATTAAAAAGTAATCCAATTAATATATAAAAACTTTTTTAAATATCTAAATTTATTTTAAAACTACCTCGACTCCATAACCATAAAGGTGTATGCATATCTATTGGTGATAACTTTTCATTATTTAATAATTCATTCCATTTTTGGGCTACGATGTCCTGAACCATAGACGAATTAAATTCATCTTCACTTATCATCCCTAATTTATAAGTAGCCTTAATAACATGTGTATCAGGAGCTACTGTAATATTTCTAACATCAACGTATCTAACATTCGTATATTGATACATAACATATAGCCAATAATTGCATATTTTATTTCCGCCTAAATAAGGAAATTCTTTTTTATATTCTTTTTGCATATAATTTTTTATCTCATTAACATTATAATTTAAATTACTAAACAACTTTCTAATGTCGCCATCAAACTTACTACTGATCGTTTCACACAATTTTATCCATATTTCAGTTTGCTTATTTTTTTGAAGAGCAACTTTATATTTAGTTAAAGCAAATTGAATATCTTCAAAAGAATGCTTTAAAACTTCATTTGGCGAAAAAACAAACATAGTATTCTCATCTTGATAAGTTTTATACACACTCTCCCAAAGCTGATATGAATTTCGCTGATAATTAAGTGCCATTGGTAATGTAAAATACAAATAATTTTCCAAAGAACCTTTTTCTAAACCCGGATTGCTATCCTCAGGCATCAACTCACCACCAAGATGTCCCATTTTCCATTCTTTATATAATTTATTAACTTTTTCTAATATTATTTCTTTATTATTCAAAATAAACACCATCATTCCCCATCTTCAATAAACTTAACCACCGTTTTAGCCACCAATACCAAATAAGCTAAAGATTCTTTACTACAATCAAGCGCCCACCTTACTTTATCAAACGATCTAAGTAACATTAATGATAGCAATTCATCTTTAATTAAATTAAAATCACTAATTGACATCCCATATCCATTTAAAAAAGCATTCATTTCATCATTATTTTGCGGAAGACCTAAATCATTTAATTCTTTAATCTGAGATTGATTAAAAACTAAGCCCTGAAACATAAACATCATATCTAAATAAGAAACATTACACTCACTACCACCCCAATCAATTAAATGATAATTATTATTTTCTAACATTACGTTATGTAAACTTAAATCGCCATGATTAAGACCAAAAACAAATTCTTTTTTTAACAAACTATTTAAACGATTTAATACTAATAATTTATTACTTTTATTAATAATTTCTAATTGTTACTTCACACTATAAAGAATTAGGTTCGAAGAA
>CAYGGG010000033.1:0-8940 GCA_964349455.1 uncultured Muribaculaceae bacterium
TTTTAATATTGATTTAACCTTTTTGACCGAACAATACTTATTGAAGTTAAATGAAATGGAAAAAGTTAATTTAAATGGATCAGGCGAGTATTTAGTAATTGCTGCTGAATTAATTAATTTAAAAAGTAAAAAGCTCCTGCCCACTCATCAAATTGAAGATGAAGAAGAACAAACATTTATTAATCGGGTTTTGGAATATAAAATTTATCGTGATTTAGGGGAACATTTTAAAGAATTAACTGATCGAAGAAATCAAATGTTTTCAAAAACAATTAGTGATATGAGTTGTTATAAGGTTGAAAATAAATTAGATGAAAAAATTAAAATTGATGTTTTATATGAGTCCTTTTTAAATTTTTTAAAACGAAAAGAAGACGAAAAACCAATTAGTGCTAGAGTTGTTAAAAAAGAGTATTCGGTTAGTAAAAGAATGAAAGAAATAAAAGAAATATTGAAAAAAAAGAAAAAAATTAGATTTTTTGATCTTTTTGAAGAATATCATAAACCTTATATAATTGTTACTTTTGTTACTGTTTTAGAAATGGTAAAAAATGGAATGATTGAAATAAAAGGGAATAAAGACGAATTTTATTTGTTGAGTAAGGATGGTGCAAAATGATTGCTATTTTAGAAGGAATATTGTTTTTATGTGGTGATGAGGGAATTGTAAAAGATGAATTAAAAAACATTTTAGAAATTGAAGAAAATGAATTAAATGATTTAATTGGAAGTTTAAAAAAAGAATGTGATGATGAAAAAAGAGGAATTGAATTAGTTGAGTATGGTGATATTTTAAAATTTGTAACGAAAAAAAACAATGAAGAAATTTACCGAAAATTAGTTGAAAATACAATTGATCGACCATTAACACCAGCAATGCTTGAAGCATTAGCAATTATTGCTTATAACCAGCCCATTACGAGAATGGAAATTGATCAATTAAGGGGCGTAACTAGTTTTCATTTAATTAGAAGATTGTTATTAAAGGAATTAATTTTTGAAGCTGAGCGCTCAACCGCACCAGGAAGACCAATTATTTATAAAACAACTTCAAAGTTTTTGGATGCTTTAGGTTTGAAAAGTTTAGAAGATCTTCCGCCGGTTGAGAATTTAACTGAAAAAGAAGAGTTAGATTTGTTTGCAAAAAAACTTGAAAACGAGTAAATTTATGATATAATTTATTCATGCAGGAGTGGCGGAATTGGTAGACGCGAAGGTCTCAAACACCGTCGTGTTCAAATTAAAACAAGTCGATTCAAACGGTTTCAAATCGTTAATATATTCAAGGGGTTGTCAAACATATTGACGACTCCTTTTTGTTGTTTAAAATTGGTATTAGGTGGGAAAGATTATGGTTATTAAAAATTATAAAATAAAGCAAATCTATTAACTAAATATTATTAAACATAAAAAAGTCTTTTAAATAGCCTTTTTGCTCCAAAAAATAGTCAATTAATGTTATAATTTAAATAGTTGGAAAGAAAACTGTTGGGAAAAAACATTTTTAGATAGGAGGAGGCTCATGATTAAAATTGTAATAAAAATGTGTCTTCCAAAAGTCTTTTAATAATGATAAAATCGCTAATTATGGTATAATTAAATTGATAACAAATAAAAAATTTGAGGTGTAATGTATGAATAAAATTGAACAAAATATTATTGAACGAATTAGTAATTGGAAAAAATCTTTACTTGATATGACAAAACGCAACCGCTTACTTTGGTATAAACCATATCGTGTCGGTTCACTCAAGTTTGAACCGGAAATTTTCGACAATAAAGTAGGTGATATTTTAGATGTTATAAATGGTATTGCGTTTAATAGTGAAACTATTGAGTTTATTGTGGATTCAGATATCAACATAGAAGGTGCTGAGGAAACAGGACTTGATGAAAAATATATTGAAATGGTTAAAGAAAGGACTAAATCACTTTTGATTATTAATAAAAAGATCAAGTTGGAAAATGAAGAAAAAGGTTTGAATATAGGTTATATTGCTATTGGATTTTTAAAGTGGTATGAGAGAGAAGATGCTAGTAGCGAAGTAAAGTCTCCTCTTATTATGATACCAATAAAAATTGAACAAGATGGACGTCACAAACCATTTATAATTTCGTTAAATAGTGATGAAGAAATTACAATAAATCCTGTTATAAAAAAGAAACTGGAAGTAGATTTTAATATAATACTAAATAGTGATATTCAAAATTTAGAAAAAGAAATTACTATCAATAATCTTCTTGAGTCTATTAAAGAGCAAATTGAAAAGTGTAATAATTGGGAAGTTATTGATGAAATAGTTATTGATACTTTTAATTTTCAAAATTTAGCTATTTGGAATGACTTGGACAAAAACAATGATTTGATTGGTAATAATCCATTTAGTAAAGTTTTAGCTGGTGCAGAACTAAAAGATGAAAAATTTTCCTTTGAAGAAGGAACTCCAGATTTGGATAAGATAAAGCAAGAAGATAATATTAATATTTATGAAGTAGATTCTTCTCAACAAGAAGCAATATATCGAGCCCGTAATGGAGAAAGTTTTGTTATTCAAGGGCCACCAGGTACTGGAAAGAGCCAAACAATTACAAATATTATTGCAGAATCACTTTACCTTGGAAAAAAGGTTTTGTTTGTTTCTGAAAAACAAGCAGCACTTGATGTGGTTTATCATAAATTAGAAGAAAAAGGATTATCAGATTTTTGCTTAAGCTTGCATAATTCAAAGCAACGGAAATCAGATGTGCGAGAACAAATCGAGAAATCTTTATTATTATCTAACGGGAAAAAAACAGTTGCAGAATCAGAACTGCGAAAATATAAAGATTTTGATGATATACGAAAGAAACTGAATTTCTATAGTGAAAAATTACATGAGAATTTTGATAACGGAACAAAACCTTTTTTTATAATGGGTGAATTAAATAAATTATGGCAAACACCAAATTTAGTTTTCTCTTTACCAAACGATTTCAATTGGGATACTGATTATCACACTGTAACCACTGATTTATTCATGCATGTAAAAAAGTACGGAAATAGTTTTATTAATAATACTAGACATTTTGACAATAATTACTGGAGGTTTTATACAAAAGATTTTAACAATTCGACAAGACGAGAAGTTCAGGAATCAATAGGAGATATTAATAAAGATATACTAGATGATAATGTAAGTGAAGTTTCTTCTTTTGTGGATAAAAACAAAACCAACGAGGCCATCTCAGGAATAAAAAAATATTTAGAAATATTAGATAATATTCCGTTTGAACAGGCTAGACATGACGATTTATCAAGCAAAATATCTGATATTGTGAACACTGAAAAGAGCCAAATAGAAGTCGAAAATAAAATTAAAGAGTTGAAGATTAATATTGAGGATAGTAAATCTGAATTGTCAACTGTTGTTTCACAAGATTTTCTAAAATTCGAAAAAGCAGATGAATATTACAAAAAATTAGTAAATAAATATAATTCATTTTTCAGTAGATTTTCTAGTGATTATAAAAATTTGATTACAAAATTAAATGAATTTACTTTAAAAAAAATAAAATATAAAGGTTATGTGAAATATCTTGATATTTTAGTGCGTATTAATAAAAGTTACGATAATATTGAGATAAATAATGAAAAGTTAAATAATATAAAGAAATCAATAATTAAAAAATATGATAATTTAAAAGCGGAATTATACGATAAAAACAATGCTATTAAAGAACTTATTTCTAGACTAGACTTTGAGTCTCTTCAGGAATATCAAAATTATTATAACGCCAAAAATATTTTATTGAATGAATATAAGCTTATAGATTTTGTTGATAAAATCGAAAATAGAAATGAAACTTTTGAAGCAAAGCAAATTTTAGATATTTTCAAAAAAAGATTTTTAACTATTTCTCTTGAAAAAACAGATTTTGATAAGTGCTATGCTAATTATTCCAGTCAAAATCACAATCAAGATGTTAATGTTTTTAGAGAGTATGACAAACAAACCTTAAATATTTCAGCGGTACGAGTAAAATGTAAATTAATCGAAAATTTACCAAGCAATTCAGGATTTAATAACGATGTTCGAGGTGGAGAAATACGATTGTTACAAAGGGAATTAAAGAAAAAATCGCGATTAATGCCAACTAGAAAATTAATTGAAAATCTTCCCGTTTTGTTACCACAACTTAAACCGTGTATGATGATGTCTCCATTAACAGTATCTTCATACTTTGGTACCAATCCAAATTGGAAATTCGATATTGTAATTTTTGATGAAGCTTCGCAGGTAAAGCCGGAATATGCAATTACTTCTATTATTCGGGGAACGCAAGTTATCGTAGCCGGAGATTCAAAACAAATGCCTCCAACAAGTTTCTTTGCTTCATCCATTGATGAAGAAGAGTACGATGAAGAAAACATACAAATTGATAATTTAGAATCTATTTTAGATGAAATGTCTTCAATTTTCCCTGATGTATATCTTAATTGGCATTATCGTAGTGAAGATGAATCATTAATTGCTTTTTCAAATTATCATTTTTATAATAACCGTTTGGCCACTTTCCCTTCACCTAATGTGAATGGAGAAAAAAATAGTGTAAATTTTGTTTATTGCCAGGATGGTATATGGGAAAGTAAAAATGGAAATAAACCTGAAGCAGAGAAAGTAGCACTTTTAGTTTTTGAACACATTAAAAATAACCCGAACCAGTCAATTGGAGTAGTAGCTTTTGGTAAGTCTCAAGAGTATGCGATAGAAGAAGCACTGAATAAATTGCGAGATTTGCATCCAGAGAATGAAGACTGTTTTAGTGATTTAAAACCAGAACCGTTCTTTATAAAAAATTTAGAGAATGTGCAAGGCGACCAACGAGATAAAATTATTCTTTCTTGCGGATATGGAAAAGATTTAAGGGGCACTTTTGCTATGCGATTTGGTCCTCTTGCAACGACGGGTGGTGAGCGACGATTAAATGTTGCAATTTCTCGTGCTAAAAAAGCAATGACAATTGTGTCTTCTTTTAAGGCGAGTGAAATTCGTGATGTTGAAAATAGCTTACAAAGAAAATTGATACGCGATTTTATTGATTATGCTGAACGCGGAATAGTTGCGTTGATTGGTGAAAATGGAAATGATTATGCAAATAATAATCCGGAATTTGACTCTGGATTTGAGGAAGATGTTTATAATTTTTTAATAAATAGAGGATATAAACTTCGTACGCAAGTTGGAGCTTCGGGATACAAAATAGATATTGCCGTTATGCATCCAAAAATCATTGGTCGTTTCATTTTGGCAATTGAGTGTGATGGGGCAACTTATCATAGTAGTAGAACAGCTCGCGATCGTGATATACTGCGACAAAATATTTTGGAAAATTTAGGTTGGAAATTTCACCGCATTTGGTCAACTGATTGGCTTCATGACAATCAAAATGAGAAAAAAAGGTTAGTAGATTCTATAGAAGATGCAATAAACGGTTATGATAGCGCTAGTAATCTTCAACAAGATTTATCAAAAAAAAACGTAAAGATTGAAGAAGTTAAAACTGAAGATGAAACGGATAATTCAAATGTAGAATTGAATGATATTTATAATTCTTGGAACTATTCTTTGAAACAACAATTTGGAAATGGTACATACGGATATAATGGATGGAGTAATAATGATGGTTGGAACAGTTTGTCTACTATGGAGAACTATGATGCAATAGAAAAAATTCTTGAACAAATATTGAAATATAAAATTGGATTTAGTCCGGAAGATGTCTTTCGTGAAATTAATAATGAAGTTTTTGAAAAAACACGTTATACAGAACAAGCAAAAAAGATTTATGAATACAAATTCAAAACTAGTTTTGTAGATAAAAACAAAGTTGAAGTAGTAAACAACACTATTCGATTAAAATAGTGATTTTACAAAGTATGGTTTCTATTTATTGATTCGTTGATATCAGAAAACGAAATTCAGAAAAAAACTTAGTAAACAGTATAGAAATTTAAAATTTAAAAACACACTTATTGGTGTGTTTTTAATAGTAGCATTAAAAACTGTAAGAATAGCACCAAATATGTATTTTAGTCTGAATGACAATTTCAAGAAAGATAACTGGATTGTCAACAGTAATTAGGACAGGTTTTTAAAGGTTGCATATTTTTGTATTCAATTGGTGTTTAAAAAAG
The DNA here is from genome assembly GCA_964349455.1 of uncultured Muribaculaceae bacterium. GTDB lineage: Bacteria > Bacillota_I > Bacilli_A > RF39 > UBA660 > CSSED10-109M. Next base: position 6,176 of record CAYGGG010000033.1, read on the forward strand.
TTATATAAGGAATTGTAATTTAAATCTAAAAATACGAATTTAGGTATACAAAGTATTATAAAAATATGTTATAATTCTTTTATGCAGGAGTGGCGGAACGGTAGACGCTATGGTCTCAAACACCATTGTTCGTAAGAACGTGTGGGTTCAAGTCCCATCTCCTGTACCAAATTTAATAACAAATATCTGCGTTAATAAATAATTTGGTGGGAATTTAACTTCTAAATCCCAACTAAAACTAAGTTATATTATCATTAAACAGACATTTTTAAATGCAAACAGACTAGTTTTCTTTATAAATAAAAGCGAAATGGCTGAGTGGGGAAAATCCCAACCAATGCATAATGTAGATATTTAGGTGGGAAATAAGTGGGATTGGATAAAGATAAAACAAAAAACCTTAGAGTTAGAGCGATGCAATATTGATTTGGAACTAATCGAAATGGTTTTATTTAATAAAGAAAAAGCATTAAATCAGAGAGTTTCAACTAATTGATAGGCAATTCTCAAACACCTTTGATAGTAATATCTTGTGGGTTCAAGTCCCATCTCCTGTACCATATTATTAAATGAAAGATGCTTTCATTTTTTTTTATGCTTATAATAATTGACAGATTGTCATAAAGAAGATATAATTTAAATAGGAATATACATGTTCTTAGAGAGGAGGGATTCTAATGACATATGAGTATAATTATGAAGTAACGAACCTAGAAGGAGGACTATTGATTTTCTCTGGATTTTTATTTTTTGTTGGGCTAGCTTTTTCAGCGTTGATGATTGTATCAATGTGGAAAATTTTTGAAAAAGCTGGGCAACCAGGATGGGCGGCAATTGTCCCAATTTATAATTTAGTTGTGTTGTTGCAAATTGTTAATTTGCCATTATGGTATATTGTTTTATTAATTATTCCATTCGTTAATATTCTTGCAGGAATGGTTATTTCTGCGTTGGCTGCATTGAAGTTAGCGCCTGCTTTTGGAAAAGATACAACTTTCGCGGTTTTATCAATTTTCTTCCCCTTCGTTACTTATCCAATCTTAGCATTTAGTGATGCAACTTATACAAAACCTGAATAAGAAATCTCTTTTTGAGATTTTTTTATTGAAAGGTACTTGACATTGTAAGATAGTTGGTATAGAATGGTAGTGAGGTGATTTATGAACATACAATTTAAAAAGGGTGTTTTAGAATTAATTGTTTTATTAGTACTACATAAACGCGCGATGTATGGCTACGAGTTAGTTAACGATGTTAATAAAGTAGTTGATGTAAATGATGGAACAATTTACCCACTATTAAAGCGATTAACTAACGAAAAATATTTTGAAACATATATTGAAGAATCAAGAGAAGGACCACCAAGAAAGTATTATAAAATAACTGAATTGGGAATAAAAAGGACTAAAGATTTAAAAAAGGAATGGCTTGAGTTTACCAAAGCAATTAAGACATTTATTAAGGAGAGTGAAAAAAATGAATAAAGAAAAATTTTTAGAGAAGTTAGAAAACAAATTAAACTTGTTAGAGGAAGCAGAAAAAAAAGACATTATTGAAGAATATCGAAATATTATTGATGAAAAAATAAAAAATGGTGAACTAGAAGAAAAAGCAGTCGCTGATTTTGGTAGCGTTAACGAACTTGCAAAAGAAATATTAAAGGCCTATAAGGTCAATGTTGATGAAGTGGAAAGTTTTGATCAAACAATTAAAAAAGGTGCTACTTGGTTAAGTAATAAAGCAAATCAATTTTTTGACGATGTTAAAAAAGAAAATGGTGAGGTAACAGCTGAAAAAATATTTGAAATTGTTATTAAAATATTTATTGTTTTAGTTGTATTAAACGTTTTGAGATTACCAATTGATATTATTTCTAGTTTAGGTCAAAATGTTTTTTCCAATAGTATTTTTCCATTTACACTATTAAAGTATTTGTGGATGTTTATGGTTGAAATTAGTTATTTGGTGATTGTCGTTTTATTTATCTTTTATATTTTTAAAGAAAACTTCTTTGGTTCTAAAAAAGAATTAAAAAAAGCGCCAGTAAAAAAGACAGAGGCAAAAAAAAGTGCAAAAGCAACGAAAAAAGAACCACAAATTATTGAAAAAGGATCTAATGATGGAATAATGACAGCTATTAAAATCATTGTTATTATTTTAGTGATTATTCCTTTAGCAATGTTTAGTTTTAGTTTGATTAGTGGCCTATCAGTTGGTTTGTATTTTATTTTTAAAGGAGTCTTTTTCTATGGCCCGGTGTTACTAATTATTGGAACCTTAATCTTTGTGTTTCATTTAATTAATTCTTTGTTTGCCGTAATTGATAAAAGAAATGTAACCGCATGGCCCCTTTTAGTTGCTTTTATCATTTTTCTAACAGGCCTGTTATTAACAGTTGATTGGGCGTTAGGTTTGGATGTTACAAAAGGTGAAGCGGGTGATTTGGTTGAAGAGACGTTTATAATTGAGCGAAAAGAGTTTACGCGAAATCATGGTTTTTGGGATTATCAATTAAGAGTTAATCCTGATGTTAAAGAAGATGAAATTATGGTTATTATTCGTTATAATGAAAAATATAAAGATTTTGTTCGCACCGAAGAAACTGGATTCACGGTAATTAGTTTAAATAGTTTAAGTAAATTTAAAAAATATAGCAATCAGTTTATTGAAGATTTAAAAAATGACCAATTAACAATTCCTTATTATCAAATTGAAATTCATGCCAATGAAAGAACAATTAATTATTTAAAAGAGAAGAACTATTA
>CAYGGG010000034.1:0-8397 GCA_964349455.1 uncultured Muribaculaceae bacterium
CCATTTTTAATTATAACACAAAAAAAAACGATTAACAATTTGCTAATTCATTTTTAAAGACTTGCTTACGATAAACAAACTTTATAAAGAGCAAGCACAACAATAATAGTAATAACAAAAACAATTGACTAAAATGAACTGAATAAGTATCGGTTATAAATCCAATTAAGGGCATTAACAACATAATTAAAAGTGATACCATAAAATCCTTTGCCGCCAAATATGTTGCCTTTGAGCGTTGATTACTATAGTCGGCAATCCGCTTTGTTATATCAAGACCACCTAAACTAAAAGCCATTGGTGTAATTAGTAATATGAGTAAACCCGCATAATGAGTAAGACCACTTATCAAAAGACCAATTATTAACAAAACAGTCATCGCTTCTTTTAAATTATTTTTAGTAAAATCACGAATTTGTTTTATATAAAACAAACTTACAAAAGCCACTAATTGTATACTGGCATCAATATAACCAACAATGCTTCCGGTAAGGCCTCTTGCCTCCATAACTGGAAATTTCAAATATATCGCCAACGATATGATTGTTAAAAAGCAGATCCCATATATAAATGTATATGATAATACTGGTTTTTTTATTATTTCTGGGATTTCTAAAATAATTTCTTTTATTTTTAAAGGCTTTCCAACTTGGATTGGTACTATAAATAATAACGGGATTAATGTTAAAAAAGAAACAACTATAACAATAAGAATTGGCAAATAAATATTTATCCCATAAGCATAAGCAAAAAAGAAATTGAAAAGAATATTAGCCAATACTTGTTGTTTTTTTAAACCCCCTCTTAAAACTAAAAAATCTTGTTCTTTTTTTACACCATAATCATGAACATAACAATCTTCCGTCAACTCCAAAGCAGCATGATTTATGCCAAGAAAAATAAAAGAAAAAATTAAAAAAATTGGATTTGGTGATAAAAGTAATAAGCCATATGTCAATATCCTTGAAATGTTACCAAAATATAAAATTGCTTTTTGCCCAAAGCGATCAACCAATAGGCCGATTGGTAAATCAAATAATAATTTTGATAACGCCTTAACCGACAGCAAAAGAGCAATAAAAGTAAAAGAATTGCCCGTTTCAACTAAATACATTACTCGTAACGCCCCAAGCAAAACAATATTACTTAAAACATTATATAATCGATAATTATTATTCATAAAAGAAGAAGCTAATTACTTAGCTTCACTCAATGCGTTTGTAACTGCTTTATATAAGTCATCAACTTGCATTGTAACGCCACTAACTGAATCAATCGTTGTCTCATCAGGATCAACCCAATTAACAAACCCTAAATCTTGTTTTTTAACAATTTCAGCTGCAAAATCATCGGCTTGTTCAAACCACTCTCTTTCAACCGGAGATGCAACTCGCATGGCATAATCTTCACCTAAAGCTTGCTTTGTATGCGGAACACCGTCTTTCATATAAGTTGTATCTAAAAAGACATCTTTAATAAAACCATTCTCATCAACAAAAACAACTGCTGTTGCAACATTTGCCCGCTCACCTTCAGTTGCGTGATACCCAAAATACATTCCAGGTTTATACTTTCCCTTTTCCATTTCATCAACTTTCTCGCAACCAACTAAAAATAAACCAAACAAACACAATAAAATATACTTTTTCATAATACCCTCCTTTATAATATCATTATAACAAAAATAAAAATAAAAGCAACTTTAAAATTAATTATTTTCATAATGAAAAATAATTTTGTTAGCAAGCACTCCAACAATCACACCTGATGGAATTGATAAAAGAATCACAATTGGTAAATAATTAATGATTTGCCAAGCGTTTATAAAATAAGCGGCCACTAAAATTTGCCCAATCCCATGAAAAACAGCACCAATAACACTAATTCCAACAACTGAAAACAAATTCATTTTCTTAAACAAGATCATCATCAAAACACTTAACAATCCACCACTCAAACTAAAGAAAAAGGTAACACTAAATAAACCAGTTCGAAGAATACCAACTAATAAAACTTTTGCAACAGCAACATATAGCGCTTCTTTATCAGAAAAAATAAATAAAGCAAAAACGACCACAACATTTGCAAGTCCTAGTTTAAACCCAGGAATAAGATTATTAAATATTGGGAAAAAACTTTCAATAATACTAATTACAACAGCAAGCGTTAATAACATTGAAAGTTGCATTTGTTTTTTTAATTGCATGATTCCTCCTTAATAAATAACAGCATCTAAATCATTTTCTCCAACTAATTCAATTACAACAAGATTAGGCAAGCAAATAATCATATCATTTGCATTAGAAACCCAACTTTTTTTTGAACAAATATTGTACGGACTAGTTTCTTCAACAACCCTGATTTGGCCCTTTTTTGCTTCTATTTTTACTATCCCATTCGCCCCAATCACTTCATAATTTTTTAATTGATTGATTGTCAAATCAATTTCCAAAACAATTTCACCATCATATTTAACAATCGCCTTATCAATCGATGATTCTTTTTTTATAAATAAAAATAAAATCATACTAATAACTATTAAGCTAATCAATATAATATCATATCTATTCATATGCACTAAATCCTTTGCTACGAATTATTTGCTCGTCATTTAAAACCCAAATTGCCTCAGCATCATACTTTTTTAAATACTCAATCCCATCTTCAACTGGCATCAAAAATAAAACAGTTGTTAAAACATCAGCCAACAAACTATCTTTCGTAATAACTGTTACACTAATAACATGTTCAGCTGGATATTTAGTCTTTGGATCAATAATATGACTATATTTTTCATCATCAATTATAGCAAATCTTTCATAATTTCCACTTGTACTCACGGCTAAGCTTTCACCCATAATAACTGTTAAATTTCCCGACAACAAAGGATGCTTAATTCCTACATTATAGGGTATTTTACGATATTTTTTGCCAACCGCCACTTGACCACCAGCATTAATAATATATTTATCATAGCCTTTTCTTTCTAATAATTCAACCACTTTTTGAACACTATACCCTTTAGCAAGTCCACCTAAATCAAGGTTAGCCCCCCGATATATTATATTTTTCTCAATTTTCACATCATTACGTTCAATCGCATCTAACAATTCATTACTTGGTAATGGACCCCCATTTTCAATTGTCTGTTTCCAAACATCAATTAAATTGCCCATGGCAATATCAAACAAACCATCAGTATCTTCATATAACTGTTTTCCATAATCAATTAAATAAGCCAAATCTTGATCAATTTCCAATGACTCCTCTTCCATATTGTTTATTTGATAAACATTGTTTCCACATTTTTGATAACGATCAGCCAAGCAATCATAATAAACAAGTAATTCTTCAATTTCTTTTATAATTTTCTTGTCCTCTTTTTCAGTATAAACTTTTACACTAAAATAAGTATCCATTGCAAAAAGAGTTGTTTCATTAACAACATATTCTTTTTGACAAGCAATAAAAAGAAAAAATATAACTAATACTAATTTCCGCATCGTCTTCACCTTTTTAATTATAGCATTTTTTGTAAAAAAAAAGACACTAAGTCTTACATATTTGATAAGAAAGATGTCATTTTTACCACTTCTAATTTTTCTGAGTTGACAATAATTTCCAACTCAATCTCCTCGCGAAACCCCGGGAAATTTTCATAAATTAGTTCGCCACGAACAATATACGAAGAAAAAGTATTTTCCGTCATCACAAATTCACTTTCAATTATCTCTTCAACCTTTACTTCTTTGATCATCGGCAATTTTTGACTTCGCTTATTAAAATAATTATTAGGTACTGCAAAATAAATCTGTTCTTTAGCCAACTTAATAAAATCTTCTTGAAATGGTTCATAAACGAATTGAACTCCTCTAATATCATTCTTACTATTTGCTAATTCTAGCGAATAAAAATTCGCCAAAAATAATTGGAATATTAATTTTGCTTTTTCTTCTTGATCCATTTCTTCATTTAAGCTTCCAAACAACTCTTTTTCATAATCACTTGCGTTTGATAGCAACACATAACCATTGGTTTCCTCAACAATCTCATGTTCTATTTCTTTTGGTAAAAAAAACCAATAAATAAATACTCCTAAAACTAACAAGCAAATTACAATTGTGATTATAACAATTTTTTTCATTATTCTCTACCATCCCTTTCAATTTTTTCCTCGTTTTCCGCTAATTTAGAAAATAAATTATGAACGATAATACCTCGCGAAACCGTCAATAATTCATCAACATAACTTTGATAATACTCAACTTCCTCAATATTTATGTACCCATCTTGTTCAAAAACTTTCCCCTCGTTTTTTTGAGCATTATAATAAATATCATTTGTAACCCAGTTCCCAGATGGAAACACAACAACATTTTTCTCAACACTAAACATATCATTACCTAAAGCATAAGGATTGTGAAACCCAAACATATTGCCCAAAGTCGGCATGACATCATACATTCCCATTACCATTTTAACTTCCTTTTCAAGTTTTTTATTTTTGGACCAAATTATCAAAGGCACGCTTTTCTTTAATTCTCTTTCATAAAAATCAAAACTCTGATAATTCTCATCTTCAACGTCAAGAATTGAGTTAGTATGTGGGTCATAATTGTACAATTGGTCATAATCTTCTTTTCTTAGTTTTGCATCATGATCACCATATATAACAATTACTGTGTCCTCTAAAACATCAATTTCTTCCAATAATTCAATAAACAAGCCAATTGCTTCATCTGCATATCGAATCGACGTTAAATAATTACCAATTCGGTGTCCATTGACATAAGGAGCGAAGGCCTCAACCTCCTCAGCTAATTCCTCATCATAATAAGTATATGCCATTGAAAAATTAAAGTCAACTATTCCTTGCTCAACAACATCTAAAAATGGCGTGTGATTGGTCAAAGTAATTAAAGTTCCATAAAAATTTTCTTTAGTTTGATGAATTTCTTCAATATAAGGAATCGCTTGGCGAAAGAAAGATTTATCACTTAAACCTAACTGAATTTTTTCATCTAAAACAAAGTCTTTATCATAATAATAAAAATAATCGTATCCTAAGGCAGGGTACATCACATTACGATTCCAAAAAGATCCATTATTACCATGCATACTAAAAGAATAATAGCCTTTCTCCTTTAATAACTTAGGAATAGAAATATATTCACGATCCCAATAATTAACAAACACCGTCCCGCTATTTACAGGCATCAACGAAGTATTCAAAGTAAATTCAGTATCACTACTTGTTCCAACCGCATCTTGGGCATAAAAATTACGAAAAAACAGCCCTTCACTAGCTAGACGATTCACATTTGGCGTTAACTCCTCACCATTAAATTCCAAATCAGTAACAAATGTTTGAAAACTTTCAGCATGAATCATAATTAGATTTTTATTTTCAAAAATATTTGTATATTCATTTTTTTCTAACAATTTTTCATTTTCAAAATGTTTTCTAAACAAACGATAGGCCTCATCATAACCAAATAGGTTATTAAATTTTGGTCTTAAACTACTAACAACATCATTTAAATGATAAATATATATTCCATATCGAATAACAATAAACTCCCGATTCCATTGTTTGCCCAAACGACTAACATCAACCCCAGATAAAGAAGAAGCAAAAAAACCAAGCAATATAAAGGCAAAAACAAAAGTAGATAACATTCTAATTTTCCCATTTTCAGTTTTTAAAACCACTTTATAATAATTACGTTTATTTAGATTATTATGAACAAAAACAATCGCAAATATTTGCCAAAAGAAAACAAAATCTTTAATATTCATTACATCAAATACAACCGCATCAGCCACGCCAATAACTTGCGAAGTAGTTGCCATCAAAGAAATTGAAGAAAAAGACGTATATGTTGTATAGTACATTGAATTTACCATACAAATTAATGAAAAAACAATTGACCAAGTTAAATAATATTTATACTGCTTTTTTGGCCTAAAAAAATATGCAAAACTAGCAATAATTAAAACTATTGCCAAATCGGCAAGCAATGGCCATATATCAAAAACATTACCAACCGTAAAATAACGTAAAATCCACCCATTAACAACGGTTGCTATTACAAAAACAAAAAATATAATGTTTGTTCTTGCATAAAGATTAATTTTCTCCTTAAAGTTTTTTATCGTCTTTTTCACGTTCTTCGCTCCTTGCTATTTTTCGACGATAAGAATTAACATTTATTGCTAAACCCAAAATAAACAAATACGACAAAAAATAAATCCATATCATCATTACAATAAAAGCTGATAAACCACCATAAATCAAGTCATATCTTGTAAAATTATCAACCCAATAAGAAAACCCTAAAGTTAATAATATCCATGTTATCGTGGTAAAAAGAGACCCTAAAATAACCGACTTTCCTTTTATGTGATTGTCGGGTGCTAAAGTATAAATTAAATTTATAACACACAAAATATACACAAAAGCAAACGGCCATTTTATTATAAAATACACATATTCAATATAACTCATTATTAAATCACTATTAATCGTTGTTGCCAAATAATCGATAATGCTATTCCCAAACGCCATTACGACAATCATAAATAAAAACATCATAACAAAAAAAATTGTTAAAAAAATTGCTTTTATTTTTCTAATTAAAACATTTTTCACTTCATTATGATACAACGTATTTGCTGCCACTATAACTGAATATAGGCCTGATGAAGCAATATAAACAGTCAAAATCAACAATATGTTAATATTAATATCCCATTTTTCATTTACTATTAAGGGTGTAAGTATATCGTTTACACGATCAGGTAACGATATATTTAAAACACTTAAAAAAGAATCCAAAGATAAAGAAAAAATTGAAATTAATAAAATAACAATCAATAACATCGGAACAAAAGATAAAACCATGTAAAAAGCAAGATGACCAGGTAAAATCATCATCTCAGGTCGCCTAATCAATAGCAATAATTCTTTTAAACTATGCTTGATTTTTTCCCATGTCATTCAATCACCTTTTTATTTCGCATATCAATCGTCGCTTCATTAATTGCATCATCGATTGTTTTTATTTCATCTTCAATCACACTATAACCAACCGCCGCTCCAAATCCATGTTTTAGATTTTCAAATTCTTTTTGAACTTTTTTTGCATAACTTCCAACTTGTTTTTCATCATAATTAACTAAATATATTAAAAATTCATTTCCACTTGTTCGAATAATATCACTATTTTCCTCTTGATTTAAAATTAAAATATTAGCTGCTTCCTTTATCAATTCATCACCCTCAGCGTGCCCGTAATTATCGTTAATATATGCAACATTATTTAAATCAACAATAATAATTGCTTGGGGATATATTCCACTATTATCCCATACTTTTATTTTTTCATTAAGATAATGTCTGTTTTTTAATGAGGTCAAAAGATCAATATACTTTAACCGGCTTTCTTTATTTGACAGACTTTCCATTTTTTTCCCTTTTCTAGTCAATAGCTTTAACGTAATTACTAACAATAATAACCCAAAAGCAACACTACCACCAATTATCCATTTCATGAAATCTTCACGATAATACTCTTGATAACTTCTAACAAAACCATCATTTAACATTTTTTTATTATTAACAAAAGATAAATAACTTTATTTTCTGGATTATTATTTAAAACAAATCCAACATCATTAGTCGTTTTAAAAATATAATCCATTTTATAATTTTTAAATTTCTTTTCGCGATAAAACTGAAAACTTATTTTATCTAATACAATCACTTGATTAATAGCATTATTTGGAATATCCGTAACATAATCATACTTCTGATAATTAATATTAAGTCCATCAAACAACTCAATTAGTTGTTGATCATCTATTATCATTGTTGATTCATTAATTAAAGAAGACACCGAGTTGATAATAGTATTTTTTTCAAAATGAGAAATAACAACATACTCTGAACTATAAACGGGCACTGTAAAAAACAAATCATTTCCGGGATCTTGATTATAAAAAATTAAATCAACTTCACCAGTTACAACCGCTTCATTTAAGTCTTTTTGGCTCTTATATTCAATAAAATTAAACTCCACATCCGTCATTTTTGAAAAATTATTTAACAACTCAACATTGATTCCTACCATTTCTTGATCAATTAGAAAATCATATGGTGCAAAATTATAGTAACCATAATTATATTTCTTACTACGAAAATCAGTTTGCTCTTTTTCATTAATTCGATATTCGGAAAAATATCTTTGATTAAAATTTTCGTTAAACTTTCTAACATAATTTTCGTTATACCAAATAGAATAATACTTTTTTATAATATCATTAAGTTTTTGTTCTCCGTCTAATTCTATTACATAAAACAATTTCATATCAGCAATATCAAACACAATATTATAT
>CAYGGG010000035.1:0-8341 GCA_964349455.1 uncultured Muribaculaceae bacterium
AAAAAAAAAAAAAAATCAAACCAATTAATAAATCAAATTATTTATTAGTGGAAATTCCTCATTTTAAGATTGAAAATGAAAAACCGGAAAAATTGAAAAAAAAATCAAAAGAATTAAGTGATTATCGTTTAATTTTAGTTCATCCGGAAAGATGTGATTATTTTCAAGAAGATTTTTCAAGATTAGATCATTTTGATTTTTTTTATCAAGTTAATCTTTCAAGCTTAGTTGGAAGATATGGCAAAAAAGCGAAAGAATTAGCAATTTATATGTTAAAAAATAATAAAGCTAGTTTTTTAGCAACAGATCTACACACTGTTAAACAATATGATGATTTTAAAAAAGCGTTTAAGTTAATTGCAAAAATCGATAAAAATTTAATTGAACAGTTGTTTTTTCAAAATCCGTTAAAGGTTATTTTAAATCAAAAAATATAAATCAATGAAAAATCATTGATTTTTTTTACTTTACACTTTAAAAAAAGTTATCCTAATCTCATTGACTAAGGATTGGTGCTGTTGTATTCTAGAATTAATCCAAAGGAGGCGAATCATGAAAAAAAGAGCAATAATTGTTAGTTTTATGATTTTACTTACAATCGTTTTAGGATTAACAAGTAATTATTTTTGGCAAGAGGTCGGCACCGACTTTATGGTTTTAAGTGTTGAAGAGTAAATACTAGTAATAGTATTTTTTTTTTGTTATAATTAATAGAGGTGATATTATGTTAGATAAACTTCCCGATCCAATTTTAATTAATCGTAATGATTTAGAAAAAAGAATTGATTTTGTTTATGATTGGGTATTTGATAATCCAAATCAAGATCCAAATGCTTATGAACTAGTTGAATTGTTTGTTTTTCGTAATGAGATTAAAAGAAGATATCATTTGTATGAGAATTTAGCTGATGAACTTAGTTCTAAAATAAGTGCAAAGTTGGATGCTGTTTGGGCGAATCGTAGTCATAATTTTGAAATAAATAAGCTTGGTCAAGATAATCTGGCCTATCAAATATGCAATGACGCTTTTCATAATAAAATTTCAAAGGAAACGTTAAATAAATCAACTTTAATTGCTTTATGTAAAATGGCCGCAATTGATTTGTGGCTAAATCAGTCAAGAAGAGATAAAGTTGAAGTTAAGGTGAATCCAAGCGAAATTAATGAGATTATTGAGCATCTGGAATTATCAAATTTAGCAGGTGTTAATATTAATCGGTATTATCAAAATTTTAATGTTGAAAAAGAAAATGATTTCAAAAAAGAAGTTGATCAAGTGTATCAGTACCGATTTTTAAATGATGAAAGGGCTAATCTTGATCCAAATGCTTATGAGTTAGCTGGTTTGATGGCGAAAAAGAATGGAAATGAAATAGATTTAGATACTGATAAAAAGTTAGCAATGATTTGGAAAAACCAAAAAGTTAATTTTGTTAGAAACAATATTGGTATTAATAATTTGGCGTATCATATTTGTCATCATCTTTATGAGGAAAAGTTTCCGAAAAATTTAAGTGAAACTGATATTGAAGCTTTACAAATGATGGCGGGGATTAATTTATGGATCAGTCAAGAAATTAGAGATAAAGGTGAAGCAAATTATAATAATTCTGATGAATGGCTTAGATTAAAAGATTTAATTAAGAATACAGGTTTTGAAGTAATAAATGATTGTTATTTTGAGTTTGCGGCGGATTTAAATGATCGTGGTTTAGGAAAAGAGAGACAAAAATAAGTCTTTTTTTTTTTAAAAATATGATATAATGAAAGATAATAAAGGAGGGAATATGAAGAGAGGTTTTACGTTAATAGAATTACTGGCAGTAATTGTAATTTTAGCAATTATTTTATTAATTGCAATGCCAATTATTTTAAATGTTATTTCAGAAGCAAAGAAAGGTGCTTTTGAGTCAACGGCAAGAGGGTTGATGAAAACAGTTGAAAATGAATACATGAAAAATGCTTTGGGGGGCGATACAAGTGCAAAAAGCTATCTTTTTGAAAATTATGTTCAAACTGAAGGTAGTTTAGAATTTAGTGGTAAAGGTCCTAGAAACGGCACCATTAATGTAAATGAACAAGGGCAAGTAGCAATTGCAATTGAAGATGGTACTTGGTGTATTAAGAAGGGTTATGATGATAAGGATATTACTGTGACTGAACTAGATGAATCAGGGTGTTTACTTGAAGAAGAAGAAGAACTGGGTTTAAGTCATGAGCAATTAATGTGTTTGATTCATAATGAGTGTGATGATGTGGTTCTGCCCAATGAATATGAAGGAACAGAAGGAGAATGGATGCCGATTGCATCAAGAGATGATTTAGAAAATATTGATGCAGCTACACCAACCAATTTTGCACCAGGAACGGATTATGAAAAACCAACCTCAGGGCCAGTTTATTCAGATCCGGGCGGGGGCTTTGAACAAATATATATTTTTGTTGATGATATTGATATGGGAGAAACTCCATTTGTCCCAATTGGTAAAAACGATCGTCCATTTGGGGGCTATATTGATGGAAATCATAATACAATAAGTGGATTGGTAATTGATGAGTTAGGGCAAGCAGGGTTTATTTATCATGTTGAACAAACTGGCGGGAAAAATTTAGAGATGATTATTAGAAATATTAGATTTGCAAGTGTGTATGTTGAGGGTGGAAATTATACTGGTGGTATTGTCGGAATGGCAAGTGAGTTGTTAATGGAAAATGTGTATATTACAGGAACTGTAAAAGGTGGCGATTATACCGGTGGATTATTGGGACATAGCGCGGGTGATGTTCAAATAATTGAATGTGAAACAAACTTAATTGTTGAGGGGGGAATGTATGTTGGCGGACTAGTTGGTCATATTGGAAATTCCTGGATATATTTATCAAAATCCGCAGGAACTGTGACGGGAACAAACAATTCTGTTGGTGGTTTGGTTGGATCAATTTCTGCGAACATGGCTGTTGAAGAATCATCTTCAAGTGCTAATGTTAGTGGAGTGGATCATATTGGCGGTTTAATCGGCATTGTACTAGAAGATTCTTATGTTGGAAAAAGTTTTGCTACTGGATTAGTTTCAGGAAATAACTATATTGGCGGATTTGTGGGTGGAGTTTATGCGGCCTCTTATCTTGATGAAATTCACGCTACTGGAAATGTTGAAGGAGAAAATAGAGTTGGGGGTTTAGTAGGTGCCCAAAGCAATGAGGCAACAATCAATTATGGTTATGCAACAGGAAGTGTTGACGGTAATGATAATGTTGGTGGACTGGTTGGTGAGGTTAATGGTGGCGATGTTTTATATAGTTTTGCAACTGGTAATGTTATTGGAAGTGAAGCAGTAGGTGGATTAATTGGTGGTGTATATGGATCTAGTTCCATGTCAATTGTTCATACTTATGCAAGGGGTAATGTTAGTGGCGAATTATATACAGGTGGATTATTAGGGGCAGCTTATGGGATATATGTTGTTGAAGGTTACGCAACGGGTAGTGTTTCTGGGATTGAGGCAGTAGGTGGAATTGCTGGTGCTTGGGGTGTTGAAGGATTTTATACTGTCTATGCTTTAAATACTCAAATAGAAAGATTATCTGGAGCCAATCATGATTATGGTCGCTTTTATGGTGTTCGTCATGGTGGTGATATTGCTGAAACTTTTAGAGCTAATGAAGATATGACTTTTGTTGGAATATTAAGGGCAAATTCTTTAGGTGAACACGGAGCAGATGTTGCTGCAAAACCAAACCAAGCTCATTTTGAGGGAAATAACTGGAATTTTGATGTGACATGGTCAATGGGTAGTGATGGTTACCCTAAATTAAAATGGCAGGATTAAAAAGAATTGAAAAATTCTTTTTTTTAATAAATTAAATAGTATGAAATCAGTTAATATTAAACTTTTAAGTGTCAAGTGATTTTGATAATACACAGGGAGAATAATTTGTTAAAAACTTGACAACTTCTAAATTTAGTAGTATAATTTTAAATGTAGAAAAGAGGGGTTAAAATGAAGGGATTTACGTTAATTGAATTACTGGCAGTAATTGTAATTTTAGCAATTATCTTGTTAATTGCGATGCCAATCGTCCTAAATGTTATTAATGAAGCAAGAAAAGGAGCTTTTGAATCAACGGCAAGAGGTTTGATGAAGACAGCCGAAAATCAGTGTATGAAAGAGATGGTTAATGATAGTGTCACACAAATTACTTATAATTTTGAAAGTGGTGTGCAAACAACTGATCCTGAAGGTGCGGGGTTATTAGAATTTAGTGGTCGGGCACCTGAGGATGGTTATATTATTGTTTATGAAAATTGTGATGTTGAAATAGCGATTACTGATGGTGTGTGGTATGTTGAAAAAGCTAGAGAAGATAAAGATGTTGTGGCGGTATTGTATGACGGCCAATTAGATGAAATTGCTTGTGAACCAACGCCTGATGAATATTTTATTTTTAATGAAAGTACCCAAACAATTACTGGCTATGAAAGTGGAATACCACTTGATCTTTGTATTCCAGAACAAATTAATGGAATTGATGTGTTAGCAATTGGCGAGTCAGCTTTTTATGATGCTGGACTTACGAGTGTATACATTCCAAGAAGTATTACTTTTGTTGGTAATGGTTCTTTTATGTACAATGATTTAACGGCGGTAACTCTTTATGATGGTGTTGATTATGATTGGGATTGGGGTTGGACATTTGCTTATAATTATTTGTTGACGGATGTTACGATTGAGGAAGGAATCGAAACGATACCGCATGGGATGTTTTATCGTTGTTATTCATTAGAAGAAATTGTTTTGCCAGAAAGTTTAGTGACAATAGGTTATGAAGCTTTTGGCTCAAATAGTTGTTGCACAAATTTAGTGATTCCAAATAATGTTAAGAACATTTTATGGCGAGCTTTTGGCAAACAAAATTCATCTAGTCAAAAAGGAATTGAAACGTTAGTTTTAGGGGAAAGTGTTGAAATAATTGAAGATGATGCTTTTTATGGTAGTAAAATTGAAACATTGGTAGTTCCAAATAGTGTGACCACAATAGGTGCTAGTGCGTTTATTGGAAATCTGATTAGTAATTTAACGATTGGAAATAGTGTTACATCAATTGGTAATAGTGCTTTTCGAAATAATTCATTAACAACTGTTACGATTCCAAATAGTGTCACAACAATTGGTGATAATGCATTTGATGAGAATAATTTAAGTGGAACGATTTCTTTATCGAGCAATGTTACTAGTGTCGGTAATCGTGCTTTTTGTGGTATTGGACCAAGTAACTTAACATGGGGTGGGAAAACGGAAGCTGATTATTGGAAAAATTCTGGTGCGCAAATAACAGGCCATATTGCACCAGGTAGGGATATGACAATTCCATCAACTGCCAACGGGACAAGTGTTACCTCAGTTGCACAATATGCTTTTCGGGGTTGTAATTTAAAGGACGTTATAATTCCAAGTGAGATTACAGTAGTAAATAAAAGTGCTTTTACGGGTGCGGAATCAATTAATTGGATAGGTAAAACAGAAGAACAACATTGGATAAGATCGGGAGTCCTTTTAAATGGTCATATAGGACCGACACTTAATCTTGTGATTCCATCATCAATTAGTGGTTCTAATATTACTCATATTAATGACTGGACTTTTAGTGGTGATAATTTGGAATCTTTAGTAATATCAAATGGAATCACATGGATTGGTAGTAGTGCTTTTTCAGGTAATAATATTTCTAATATTGTGTTACCAAATAGTGTGACATCAATTGGTGATACGGCTTTTAGATTTAATCAAATAGAATCATTAACTTTACCAACAAATTTAACAACGATTGGTTCTTGGACATTTGCCGATAATATACTAACAAATATTGTTCTTCCAAATAGTCTTACAACAATGGGTACTGCTGCTTTTGAGAATAATCAATTAACATCAGTTACATTTCCAAATAACATAGCAACAATTCCGGCACAGGTATTTAATAGAAATAGTTTCTCAACAATTACTATTCCGAATAGCGTTACTACTATTTCACAAAATGCGTTTAGAAATAATCAATTAACAAGCATTGATATTGGTTCAGGTGTTACAACAATTGGTACTTATGCTTTTGCAAGTAATAAAATTTTACAAGGTTCGGCAATTATTAGAAGAGCTGAAGGCGATGTTACCTATAGTACAAGTGATTCAAGTGGTTCTTTCATTAATAATGGTGCTGATGGTTTAACTAAAATCACACCAACCTTTATTCCATAGTTAAAAATGTCTTTTTAGAAAGGCATTTTTTTAACACTTAATAGGAAAAATGTGACAAAATCTTAATTGGTGGTAGAAATTAATTTTTATTTAAATTAAATGATTAGAGATAAGGGTGATGCAAATTATAATAATTCTGATGAATGGCTTAGATTAAAAGAGTTAATGAAAAATACTAATCTTGAAGTAATAAATGATTGTTATTTTGAGTTTGCGGCTGATTTAAATGATCGTGGGTTAGGAAAGGAAAGACAAAAATAAGTCTTTTTTTTGTATATAAATCAACGATTTATTAAACATGTGACAAACTTGAACGTAAAACCTACCAAAAACGTGACAAAAACTTGAGAAAGCTTTTATTGCAAGATATTTTTTGAAAAAAATTAATTATTTAAAAAAGCCTTTTTTATTTGACAAAAAGGCTTTTTTTTGATAAAGTAAAAATGCTTTAAAAAAAGGAATGTGATGAAATGGAAGAAATCAATTTAAAAGAACTGCTTGAATATTTTGGCAAACATATTTGGCAGATGACCTTAGGAATAATAATAATAGCAGGTTTAGGCTTTGGCTATGTTTTTTATGTTCAAAAACCAATGTACCAGGCCTCTACAACCTTACTACTTGCCACTGAATCAACTGTTATAACGCAAGGCGAAGTATTACTTAATCGAAGCTTAATAAATACTTATCGTGAAGTTGTAAAAAGTAATAAAGTATTATATAAAACTTTAGAAGACACTGATTTATCTTTAGAAAAAGCCCAATTAGCAAAAATGGTTGAAGTAACCGCACCACCTAATACCGATGTATTAAAAATAACTGTTAAATCAGATAACAAAAGAATCCCTCATCTTTTAGCAGATAGCTTAGCTTCTAATTTTAAGGAATTAGTACAAGATGTTTATTTAATTGAAAACATTGCCATTGTTGATGAGGCTGAACCAGCTTATACTCCATACAACAAAAACATTGTATTACAATCAACTATTATTAGTTTAATAGCCATTTTAACAACCGCTTTTATGACGCTTTTAATTTATTTTTTAGATGATACGATTAAAGATGAAATAACTGTTGAGGAAACAACTAAAGTACCAGTCATTGGTATCATTCCTCTTGAAAAGGAGGTCTTAAAATGAAAAAAGAATTAATTGCCTATACTGAACCCAAATCAATTGTAACCGAATCTTTTAAAGCAATTAGAACCAATCTTTTATTTTCAGCAATTGACCAAAAAATAAAAAAAATTCTAATCACAAGTGCTAATCCAATGGAGGGGAAGTCATTTACTTCAATTAACTTAGCAATTACTTTCGCTCAAAATGATCAAAAAACTTTATTAGTTGATTGTGATTTAAGAAAAGGAAGATTACATGAAGCTTTCCAAGTTGAAAATGGTGAAGGTCTTTCTAATCTTTTAATTGAAGAAAAATTAGAATTAAAAAAATATGTTAAAAAAAGTGAAATTAAAAATTTAGATATTTTATCAATGGGTGCAATTCCCCCAAATCCTTCAGAACTTTTAGGATCAAATAAATTTTTAGAATTTTTAAAACAAGCCGAAAAAGAATACGATATGGTTGTATTTGATTCAACACCAATTAACAAAGTATCAGATGCTTTAATTATTGCCAGTAAAGTTGATGCAGTCTTATTAGTAACAGCTCATTCAAAAACAAAAAATACTGATTTACAACATGCAATTAAAAGTATTAATAATGTTGGGGGCAAATTAACTGGTATTATTATTAATAAGAAAAAAATAAGCAAAAAAGCTTATTATGGTAAATATTATCATTATTAGTTAGGGGTTAAGATGATCTTAAAAAAATATAAAAAATCAATTATTTTTCTGTTTGATGGATTTTCCATTTTAGCTGCTTATTTAGTAGCTGCTTTTTTAAGGTTTGATTTCAAAAATCCTTTTTTTTATCTTCAAGAAAAATACTCTTGTCTTTTCTTTTTTTTAACTATTTATTTAATTGTGTTTCTTCTTTTTAAAACCTATAATCGTTTATGGTCAATTTCTGGTTTAAAAGATTACCTAGATGTTGTATCAGCTAATATAATTGCCTTTCTTTTTCTTTTTT
>CAYGGG010000036.1:0-7963 GCA_964349455.1 uncultured Muribaculaceae bacterium
GTTTAAATATTGATCATGAGCCACTGCAATAATTATAACATCGATATCTTTTATTTGCTTAAAATCTATTAAATTTATTCCATAATGTTGAGATACTTCTTTAGCATCAGCATTGCTATCTGTTACTAATGAAATAACACCATATTCTTTTAATTCATTTATGATATCTATTATTTTAGTGTTTCGAACATCGGGACAGTTTTCTTTAAAGGTGAAACCAAGTATCGCAATTTTGCTTTTTTTTACTTTTATATTTTGTTTTATTAATTCCTTAATTAATTTTTGAACAACAAACTGTCCCATCTCATTGTTTATTCTTCTTCCTGCTGTTATTATTCTTGGATAGTAACCAATTTGTTCGGCTTTATATTTTAAATAATATGGATCAACTCCAATACAGTGTCCACCGACAAAACCTGGTTGAAAGTTTAAAAAATTCCATTTTGTACTTGAAGCTTTTAAAACTTCTTTTGTATCGATTCCCATTTTTTCAAAAATTATTGCTAATTCATTAACAAAGGCGATATTTATATCTCTTTGTGCATTTTCAATTACTTTTGCTGCTTCGGCTACTTTGATTGATTCAGCTTTATAAACTCCTGCTGATACTACTAATTGATATATTTTTGCAATTTCTTCTAATGATTCTTGATCAATGCCTGATACGATTTTTATAGTATTATCAATTCGATGTAGTTTATCTCCTGGATTTATTCTTTCTGGTGAATAACCTACTTTAAAATCAATTCCACATTTTAAGTTTGATGTTTTTTCTAAGATGGGGATACAAATTTCTTCGGTTAATCCTGGATAAACAGTTGATTCATAAACAACAATTGATCCTTTTTTTAAATTACGACCAATTATTTCACTTGCTGATACTATTAGTGATATGTCTGGTACATTATCAATGGTTACTGGTGTTGGGACAGCAACGATATAGAATATTGCTTCTTTTAAACTTTTTTCATCTGATGTAAATTTAAGAGAACTTTTTTTTAATTCTTCATTTCCAACTTCATTTGTTGGATCAATTCCACTTTTATATAAATTTATTTTTTCTTCATTTATATCAAACCCAATTACTTTTGTTTTTTTAGCAAAAGCAATCGCAATTGGTAATCCGACATATCCTAAACCAACAATTGCGATTGTTTCTTTTTTGTTTTTTATGTTTTCAAATGTGTTCATTTTTTTAACTCCCTGCCCTTATTACCTATGCAATTTTTTATATTCCCATATGATCTAACATTTGTTTATTCACTTTATCAACATCAAATTTTTCTAAACAAATATTATAACTTTCAATACCCATTTCTTTAATTCGATTTTGATTTTTTATATAATATTTCATTTTTTCTACTAATGGATTTGATTTTTTTGCCGGTATTAAAAACCCATTTTTATTATTAACAACCGTTTCTCGACACCCTGGAACATCAGTTGTTATCACCGGTCTTGCCATCGCCATTGCTTCTAAAACTGTCCTTGGAGTTCCTTCTCGATACGATGGCAGCACATAAACAGAACATTGTTCATAGAACTCTTTAACATTATCTGTTTCCTGATAGTAGTCAATTATTTTTGCATCGATATAAGGTTTTAAAAAATTATAACCTAACGAGTCTGTGCTTTTTTCTACTCCACCTAACAACATAAATCTGGTATTTGGATATTCTTTTTTTATTACCTTAGCCGCTTCTAAATATTCTTTTATTCCTTTACCTTCAATTATTCTACTTAGCATAAAAAATGTTACAACTTCTGGAAACGGAGAAGGAGTAAATTTTTTCATATTTACACCAGAACCATTTACCAATTTGCATTTTTCCTTTTTTACAATTCTTAAATCGACAAATTCTTTTAAATCATCCTTGTTTTGAAAAATAATGTTTTTGGAACTCCAACAAGCCAACCGATAAAACATTTTGGCTGGAATTTTTATAATTTTCGATTTTAACGAACTTGATACAAATAAATATCCTCCACCCGTTATCATTGAATTAATATTTTTTACTCCTGCCATTCTTGCAGCAATAGAACCATATATTACTGGTTTTATAGTGTAAGACAATGTTACATCTGGTTTTTCTTTTAAAAACAATTTGATTAATTTAAAGAAATATTTTATATCCCCAAAAACATTAAAACTTTTTTTATTAAAAGGAATTTCAACAAATTGAACTTTTAAATTTAAAATTTTTTCTATATCTGTTTGATCAGGGCCTGTAACAATTACATGATGTCCTTTTTTCTTTATCTCCTCAATCAAATCCCCTCTAAAATTATAAACAGTTCTATTTTTAGGAGAAACTATTATTATTTTCAATCCAACCCCCCCTAGCAACAAAAATTTTGTAACACATTTTGCTTATTAATTAAACCATCCACATTGATACCCGGCTATTCCAAATATTTTTTTTAAAACGGTAGCTTACTATGTATTGTTAAATACATTTTTTCACATAACGCACGAAGCTTTGTATGCTTTACATTTACTACCGAAATATTAATTTTCTTGATATTTTCATTCATTTTTATTATTATATCTTGATGGGCTTCATCTTTTATTCTTTTTTCGTTTTTTATAGATAATAACTGTTCAATTAGTTTTCTATTATTATATGGTATTGTTATATCAAAAGAAATATTATGTTCTCCAGTAATTACCAATCCATTCCAGCCGCTAATCCTATACTCCCAAAAAAACAAATCCACCCAATTGATTTTTTTAAATTCGTCTTTTTGGTAATACTTTTTCAAAAATTTTTGAAAAATTTTATCTGTCTTTTTAACTAATTTACGGTTATGCATAAACACTTTATATAGCGTTGTAAGCATTCTTGGGGTTGGCTTTTTAGAAAAGTTTTTTTTAACAAATCTTTTACAATAATATGCTCTCGTAATTTCTGAAACCCATGATTTAATTTCGACATCAAAATCTTCATTATTAATGAAAAATATTCTTTTTCTTATATCATTTGCATTATTTTTGCCTATATTTCCCGAATTCATTTCAAGGATTTTCCGAAAAATCTCTAAATCCTTAAAATCTTCATTTTGATTAGAAATATTATATATTTTGTGTTTTAACCCTAACTCACAACAAATCTTTTGCGCCGCCTTTGCGTCAACATCTTCTTCTAAGATTGATGAATAGCTAAAATATTGATAATGATCATACTCGCCATTTGTACAAGCAAGCGTTGTTTGGCTATCACAACCTCCGCTAAGAGATATGGCTGGTTTTAACCATTTTTTGTGAATTAATTTCATATTGTTATTTAGTATTTTTGCTGTTTCAGAAACTACATTAGGATATTCATCATCACTACATTCATTAATTTTATTAATTGGATAAAATCTGTAATGCATAAATTCATTATTTTGGAAAATTATATAATTATTTGGTACTAGTCTTATTATTCTCTCATAGGGAGAAATATCTCCTGGCAACCACCTTCCAAATAAAGGATAAAATTTATAAGAAATCAACTCTTTCACATATAAATCCATTTCCAAATTGCATAAATCACCTATTAATTGAGTGTGTGACGAAACAATCATTTTCTCGTTAACAAATCCGTAAAACACTGTTTGCATGCCCGCGCAATCATTAAAAATAATCATTTTTTCTTCTTCAACAATTCCAATTACAAATACCCCAGTTAGTTCATTAAGAATGTCAATATATTTTTGAAAAGATTCTTGATATGCATTGGCCATTTTTTCTAATATTTTTTCTTCTTCATAATCCATCGTAAATGGATTATAAGCATGTCCAATTAAGAAAAAACAGATATCTTCTTTTTCAAAAAAATAACTTTTTTGAAATTGATGAATCCAAAACCAATAATTTTTTATTTTATTTAATCGCCAATTATTATAAAAAGGGTATATTTCCTTTTTCTCGATAAAGTCTTGATTAGTTATTAAAAAACCTTTTGTATATAAGAATACTTGATGTTGTATACTAACATTCAGTATTTCTTCCGTTTCCTTACTCTTATCCATAGAATTCACTCCCAACCAAGATTCTTTTTTATCACTTCAAACATTCTTTCATCTACTTTATCTGAGATGAAAGCATTATGCGGTGTAATAATAACATTATCGTAGTTCCATAATTTACTTTTTTTATCTAATGGTTCATCCCCAAATACATCTAATGCCACACCTAAAAACTTATTTTTTTCAATTGCTTCAATTAAAGCTTTTTCATCAATTATTTGACCTCTACTGACATTAATTAATACGCCTTTGTCTTTCATCATTTTTATTTTTTCTTTATTAAAAAAATGTTTTGTTTGCTCACTTAATGGTAACGTTAATATAATAATGTCACTTTTATTTAAGACTTTTTCAATATCATTAATAAAAAAATATTCATCTAATAAATCAGATTCAGTTGCTAAGATCCCTACTCCAATAATATTAACACCAAATGGTTTTAGTCGCTTAGCAATTTCATTACCAATATTACCATAACCAATTATAGCCACTGTTTTATCAGTTAATTCTAGAACATCTCTTTCTTTTTTCCATTCCTTTTTTTCTTTTGATTTATAAAAATAATAACTTTTTTTATATATTTCTAAAATTTTTGAAATCGCCCATTCAGCAACTGGAATACTATAAATATCACCAGCGTTAAATAATTTTATTTTTTTCTCATTAATATAATCAATTGGTACTCGATCGATGCCTGCACTAGTCAACTGGATTATCTTTAAATTTTTAAACTTTTTTATATCATGATGTAAAAATAATCCATTACAAACAACTGCTTCAATTTGGATTGCATCAAAAGTTAATTTATCTTTTTCGTTTTGCAAAAAAAAGAGTTGATGATTTTTCTCTAATTCTTTAAGTTGTTCTTTACTATAATTAAAGGCTCCTGTTAATAATAATTTCACTTTACTTTCTCCAACTTCTTGTTTCTGATTATTTGAGCAACTTCTTTTACTTTAGTTTTAACTAATTTTTGATTTTCAATAAAAAATGTTTCATCTTTATCCTCTAAAGACTTTTCATAATCTCTTAATTCATTAACACCTAAACGGAAAATATCTTTAATTTCAGCAATATCATTAATCTCAGCAACATTGCAAAAACTCCTAGACAAAATAACCATCTCTGAACCAATTCGATAATGTTCAGCAACAACCATTTCTGCCGGGAGATGTCCTAATCCTAATCTTGCAATCCCTCCAAAACCAACTGGAATTCCTTTTTCTTGAACCTTATGGCAAATTCTTTCAACTTTCCCATCTGCTAAAGTTTCAAACATAAAATCCATGCCATAGCCCAAATGTAAATCATTTAAACCAATATGAATATAATCAATTCCTTTAATATTTAAAATATCATCTAAAGCTTCAACTGCTTTTGGTGTTTCTAACAATAAACAAGTTTTAACTCGACCATCAACATAGTCAATAAATGCGTTAACTTCTTCTTTGGTTGTAAAAAAAGGAAACATAATAATGTCAGCACCAGCAGCTATCACTTCTTCAATTTCTAATTTTGAGTTTTCAAACAAAGGGTTTACTCTTACCAATAGTTTTGCTTTTTTAAGACTTTTTTTTACTTCTTTAATATCATCAATACTGTGTTTTGACATGACCGTATCTAAATGACCTTGTCTTTCCGCCTTGCCCCTTACTTCTAAATCAACAAAAATCCAGTCTACTCCTGAATTTTCAGCAATCTTTGCAATTTCCGGATCATTTGTAATATACATTAATTTTAAAGCCATTTTCAACCTCCTTAGTTTTTTGTTTCCAAGACTGTTTTACTAACATTGACATTGTCCTGCATAAGTAATACTTTAATAATTGTTTTTAAAAATATTTTCAAATCTTTTTTTAATGATAATTTTTCAACATATGCAATATCATATTCAATTCTTTCATCCCATAATAATTCTTTACGACCATTAATTTGTGCTAATCCTGTTACGCCTGGTCTAACATAAAATCTTTTTTTCTGTTTTTCTGAATATTTTTCAAAAGGCCATGGATGATATGTTAACACTGGTCTTGGACCAACAAATGACATTTCACCTTTAAAAATATTGAATAATTGGGGCAGTTCATCAACACTTGTTTTTCGAATAATTTTACCAATTCTTGTAACACGTCGATCATTAGCAGTTTCATAAACACCCTCTTTTTCTGAATCTAAATGCATTGAGCGAAACTTATATATAATAAATGTTTTACCATTTAGGCCAATTCTTTCTTGTTTAAATAAAACAGGTCCTTTGGAATCTAATTTAATTAAAATTGCAATTATTAAAAAAAACGGAGCTAAAACAATAATTCCTATCAAAGCAAGAATAATATCGACAAATCTTTTAAATGATCGATACATCTTTATTCCTCCCTATATGTTTTAACAATCTTTTTGATTGCTTTTTTAATATCATCGTGATTAATATTATTAGTAAAAACAAGCTTTTCTAAATCATTAATACTTTCTTTTAAAGAATCTTTATTAAAATTATTGTTTTTAGTAATAAAAATAAGCTTATTATCAGTTTCCTTTAAATTCTCTTCCTCAAGCAATAACTCCTCATAAAGCTTCTCCCCTGGTCTTAAACCAGTTATTTCTATTTTAACATCTTTATGTGGTTCTAGGCCACTTAACTTAATTAAATTAATTGCTAAATCATAAATTTTAACTGGTTGTCCCATATCTAAAATAAAAATTTCGCCGCCTTTAGCATAAGCACCAGCTTGTAAAATTAATTGAACCGCTTCTTGAATAGTCATAAAATATCTAGTTACTCTTTTATCAGTAACTGTTACTGGTCCACCTTCTTTAATTTGTTTTTGAAAAATAGGAATAACTGATCCATTAGAGCCTAATACATTGCCAAATCTAACAGCGACAAAATCAGTTCCTTTTTCCTCATTAAACATTTGCATAATCATTTCACAAAGCCTTTTTGTAGCACCCATCATACTAGTTGGTTTTACTGCTTTGTCAGTCGAAATTAAAACAAATTTTTCGGTTTTGTTTTTTAAAGCGGCTTTGGCAACATTATAAGTTCCAAAAACATTATTTTTAATTGCTTCTTCAGGACTTTTTTCCATTAATGGAACATGTTTATGAGCAGCTGCGTGGAAAACAGTATTTGGTTTGTATTTTTGAAAAAGATAATTTATTTTATTATAATCTCTTACCGTTGCAATTAATACTTCTAAATCTAAATTTTTCATTTTTTCTAGTTCAACTTTAATCTCAAAAATACCATTTTCATAATTATCAATTAAAATTAATTTTTTTGGATTTAACTCAGCAATTTGTCTTGAAAGCTCACCACCAATTGAACCACCAGCACCAGTGATTAACACTACTTTATTGGTAATATAACTAGCAATCAATTCATTATTTAATTTTACTTCCTTTCTTCCTAAAAGATCAGCAATATCAACTTCTCTAATTTGAAATGGATTTTTGTTTTCAATGATTTCGTGGATACTGGGCATTGTCTTTAATTTAAGTTTTGTATCTTTTAATTTTTCAATAATTTCTTTTCTTTTTTCATGAGAAGCAGAAGGAATCGCAATAATGATTTCTTCAACTGGATACTTTAAAACAATCTCATCAATCATTTCTAAACTGCCCAAAATACGATAACCACTAACAAGACGATTAATTTTATAAAGATCATCATCAATTAAACCAATGATATTGTATTTTAGATTGGGATTACAATTTATTTCTTTAATTAAAAGAGCAGCTGCTTCACCAGCACCAACAATAATAATATTTTTATTATCTTTTCGATTATGATTTCTTAATCTTCGAAATACTCTAAAGAAGATTCTAATTGATAATGAAGAAATTAAAATAAAAACAGCGGCAATAAACATAATTGAAAGTGAAAATCTTTCTTCATAAAATAAATTAATAAAAAAAAGAAAAAGAAAGGCAATTATATTAGCTAATACAA
>CAYGGG010000037.1:0-7783 GCA_964349455.1 uncultured Muribaculaceae bacterium
CAGTATTTTTACAAAAAAAAATCTATATATAAATGTAAACTACAAAAAAATATAAAAATTTGTGTAAAAATAATAAATATTATGTTATAATTAAAACAAAGATTAGTTTAGAAAGGACATTAATATGGAAAATAGAATAACAATAAATAAAAATGGCGAACAAGTCGAAGCAGAAATAATTGCTGTTTTTGAATTAAAAGAATTTGGTAAAGAATATATTTTATATACTTTCAACGAGGAGCAAAATGAAAACATTAAAATTTTAGCATCAACTTTTAAAACTGAAAATGATATATATATTTTAGATAACATTAAAACCGAGGAAGAATGGGAAAAAATAAAAAAAATCATTCGTAATTTTGCAAAAAGCGAAAATGATTAGGAGGTAATCATGCAAAAAAACGATGCCAGTAATATACCAACAATAATGTTCAACACTCTTGACTGTGGTGGTTTTCGTATTGTTTTAAATGGGGCAAGAATTGGTTCAGTCCCTTTTAAATTTTTATTAGACATATTACCTACCTGGAATAATTGGTTACAATCACAATTGCCAGATGAGACAAAAGAAGAAATGGTTGAAACTTTAGAAATAACACTAGAAGAAACAAAAACACCAACCTTAAAAGATGAGTTAGCTAAATATATTGCAACAAAAGAGGAAATTGAAAAGGAAATTAAAGAAAATCAAGCAATCCTTGGTGATGTCGAAAAACAAAAGTTAGATCTATATATTGAAAAACTAACAATAAAAATTAATTCACTTGAATTAGAAATAAAAGAAGCAGCAAAAAACGAACTTATTGATAAAAAAACAAAAACTGAAACTGAATTAGAACAATTATTAAAAACCTTAAGCAAAAAAGAATTAAAAAGAGAAGCAAAAAAAATTGTTACACTTGAAGATGAAATTGGGCGAATAAACCAAGAACTTTTACAATATGAAGTCAAAAAACCAGAAGAACAACCAATAGAGGGAAAAAAAGAAGAACCAAATCAAATAAAATCAAAAACTGAATATGAAAAATTACTTGACGAAAAAAATAAATTAACTGAGGAAATTGCTTCGTGCAACAAAGAAAAAGAAAAAAGAAAAATTAAAAAAATCACTCACCAATTATTAAAAATTGAAAAAAGAATTGAAAAAGAAAAAACCAAATTACCAAAAGAACAACAAATCGAAGTAGACAAAAATAACAAAGAAATCCAAAAAGAAAAATTAATGGAACAAATTGAAAGATTAAAACAATTAAATTCCGATGAAGCAAGAAGCGAATTAATTGTTTTGGAAAACCAATTAACATTTATGCTTCAAAATGAACAAAATGAATTAGAAAAAGAATTCAAAATTGAACAAGCTCAACTAGAAAACCAACCAGAAATAACTAATGAAGTATTAACAAATAAATATGATGTCCCCGAACACAGCAAAGAATCTCTTGCTATTGAATTAACAAAAATTGAAGAATTGCTAAACCAAGCAATTCATCGCGTAAATAATCTATCATATAAAGTAGCAACCGATTTTGAAAAAGATAAAGAAAAGAAAATAGCAGCTTAGCTATTTTTTTTATAAAAAAAAAGAAGCTAAATTGCTTCTTCAGTCACTCTCATTTCTCTAATCACAGTTACTTTAACCGTTCCTGGATACTGCAATTGCTCTTCAATTTTAGTTTTAACATCACGAGCAATCTTATAACTACCGGCATCATCAATTTTCTCAGGTTGAACAATTACTCTTAATTCTCGACCAGCCTGAATAGCATAAGCTTTTTCAACGCCAGAAATTTCATTAGCTATGCTTTCCAATTCAGTTAAACGTTTAATATAGTTTTCTAACGAATCATTTCTAGCACCCGGTCTTGATGCTGATAGCGCATCACTAATTGCCACCAATTCAGCAATGGTTGAATTTGCTTGAGTATTTCCATGATGCGAAGCAATTGCATCTAGCACTTCTTTTTCCTCGCCCACTTTTTTAGCAATTTCTAAACCAATATCAACATGACTTCCATCTACTTCATGGTCAACTGCCTTACCAATATC
The DNA here is from genome assembly GCA_964349455.1 of uncultured Muribaculaceae bacterium. Classification (GTDB taxonomy): domain Bacteria; phylum Bacillota_I; class Bacilli_A; order RF39; family UBA660; genus CSSED10-109M. The sequence goes on from CAYGGG010000037.1 coordinate 2,047, forward strand.
ATGCAATAATCCAGCTCTTTTTGCCATTAAAACGTTAATTCCTAATTCAGCAGCCAAAATACCAGTAATATTTGCTACTTCAACTGAATGCATCAATGCATTTTGGCCATAACTTGAACGGAAATGTAATTTTCCTAACAACTCAACAATATTTGGGTCCACTTTGGTAATACCTAAATTAAACAAAGCCTCTTCCCCATATTCACGAATTTTCGTTTTCATTTCCTTACATGTTTTATCATATACTTCTTCAATTCTTGCCGGATGAATCCGTCCATCTCTAATTAAACTCTCTACTGTTACCCGGGCAATTTCTCTCCTAAGCGGATCAAAACTAGAAAGAACAAATGCCTCTGGCGTATCATCAATAATTAAATCAACTCCTGTTACCGCCTCTATTGTTCTGATATTTCTTCCTTCACGCCCAATAATCTTGCCCTTGATATCATCGCTTGGTAAACTAACAACCGTTACTGTTTGTTCAGCCGCAACATCACTAGCATATTTTTGCATTGACTCAACCAAAAGATGTTGTGCTTTTTTATCAGAAACAAGTTTTGCCTCTGATTCTCTCTCTTTAATCAAATTAGTAATTTCTAAACCAATTGACTCTTCTACTTTTTCTAAAACTCTTTTTTTTGCATCTTCACGAGACAAATTTGAAACTTTTTCTAAAGCTTCTAACTCTTTTTCTTTAATTTCCCCAATCTCTTCTAGTTCTTTTTGGATATTTTTTTGGCTAACAATTAGTTGATTTTCTCTTTCTTCTAAAGCTTGTTCTCTTTTTTGCATATTAGAATCACGACGATCAATGTTGCTTTCACGAGAAATTAGTCGCTCTTCAGCTTCTTTAATTTCTTTTTTCTTTTCTCTGATTTCTTCCTCAACATCACGTTTATTCTTATGAGCCTCTTCTTTAGCTTCCAACAAAAAATCTTTTTTTATTTTTGTTGCTTCTTTCGTTGCATCTTCAATTACTTTATCAGCTTTCTTTAATGAACCAAAAGCTTTCATATTATTTAATATAATCATTAAGATTAATCCAACAAAAAATCCAATTAAAACAAGGAGAATGGAGATAAAAATATTTTCCATACATTACCTCCCAATAATAAATATAAAACTATACTCTTATTGTAAGAAAAAAAAAGCAATAAGTCAAGAAGAAGTCGTGAATATGTTTCACGACTTAAATATTCTTCTCTTTTAATACTGCTCTAATCTTTGTTTCAATCTCTTTACAAAGTTTCGGATCTTTTTTTAAAAGCAATTTAACATTCTCTTTGCCTTGCCCAATTTTTTCACCATTATAAGCAAACCATGTTCCGCTTTTTTCAAAAATTTCAAATTCCGTTGCTAAATCAACCAACTCGCCTTCAAACGAAATACCTGTACCATACATAATGTCAACAATACAATTTTTGAAAGGAGGTGCTGTTTTATTTTTCACAACCTTAATACTTGTTTTACTTCCAATAATATCAGTCCCTGCTTTAATTTGCTCAACTCTTCTAACATCTAATCTAATTGAAGAATAGAATTTTAATGCTCGACCACCGGGTGTAACCTCTGGATTCCCAAAAATAACTCCTACTTTATCGCGCAACTGATTAATAAAAATTGCAGTCGTATTTGTTTTACTAACAACCCCTGATAATTTTCTTAGAGCTTGGCTCATCAATCTTGCTTGTAATCCCATATGACTATCGCCCATCTCACCTTCAATTTCAGCTCTTGGTACTAATGCAGCCACAGAATCAATAACGATTGTCGCAATCGCCCCACTTCTGACCAAAGCCTCACAAATTTCCAGCGCTTGTTCACCATTATCTGGTTGCGATAAAATTAAATCATTAACATCAACCCCAAGGCGTCCAGCATATTTTGGATCAAGCGAATGCTCAGCATCAATAAAAGCAACCCTTCCTCCTTGTTTTTGAGCTTCTGCAATCGCATGAAGTGCAATTGTTGTCTTACCACTTGCTTCAGGTCCGAAAATTTCAATAATCCGCCCCTTAGGATATCCACCAATACCAAGAGCAATATCTAACATTAAAGATCCGCTTGAAATAACGTCAATTTCTTTAATTGCTCCATCTCCTAATCTCATAACTGAACCTTTACCAAATTGTTTCTCAATATCTTGTATTACTTGTTCTAATGTCTTATCATTAGTCGTTTTTGTCATTTTCTTCCTCCTTTATTTCATCTTCATTTTACCCTATCAATAATCAAATGTCAATACATTTAGCAAACAAATGTTCGTTTTTTGTAAAGTTTTTTTTCCGGAAATAAAAAAACCCTTTTCAAAAAAGGGTTTTTGCTATTTATTTGTACTAATATATTGCTTATTTGCATTAAAATATTGCACTGCCGAAGCAACCGATAAAACCGTTGCAATTAACAATAAGAAATCCGCTACTCTAATATTATATAATTCAAATGGTAGATTATAAAAAAGCATCAAAGCGATTCCAAGCATCATGCAAGTTGTTTTGATCTTACCCATCAAACTAGCCGCAACAACAACCCCTTGATTACCGGCTGCCATTTTTAAAGTATTAACGAAAGTATCACGGCTTATTATAACAATTGGAATAATTGGATTAATAAAACCATGCGCCGATAAAATAATCAGGACTGCATTAACAATCACCTTGTCGGCAATTGCATCACTCATTTTACCAAATTCAGTTACTAAATTATATTTTCTAGCAATATATCCATCAGCAAAATCAGTAATCGAAGCCAGAATAAACAATACCCCAGCGATTATATACCTTACATCAATCACAATTTGTTCATTAACAAAAATTTTAGGAATTTGAATGCCAAAAGAATTGAATGGCAGTAATAAAACTAATACAATAATAATTGTAAACACAATTCTTGACATTGTTAATTTATTTGGTAAATTCATAGTTCCTCCTTATTTAAAATAGTAATATATCATAATTAAACAACCCACCAAAAACAATAAGCAAATTATTTTTTTCATCTTTGACATTCCCTTTTGTTCAATTGTATATGGCGATTTTGGTTTTGAATTGTCTTCTTCTTTTTTTTCAGCTTTTTTAATTGCTTGTAATGAAATCTTAGAAGTATAATCAAACAAGTACTCATTAAAGTCATCAACTAACAATTCATAATGCAGTCCTAAATATTTCCCATAAATTTCAATTAATTCTTTTATTTTAGGAACATTATCAAAAAATTTGATGTCGCCCTTTTCCAAATTATCAATTTCTTCTACCATCAAATTTAAATCTTGTGCTGCTTCATCGATTGATATTTCCATTGCTTCTCTTGCCTGCTTTAATTTGATTCCAACATCTTTCAAAATACCACCTCTATTAAAAAAAAATATGCTCTATAAGCCATGTTCTGTACCTAAAAGGCGACAAACATTTATCTATGACTTTCGTCATCTCATAAAAAAGTTCAATTTCCTTTTTACAAGCTCCCCTACCAAAATTTGGGTTTCTCGCTCGTGGGGTTTACCCGTTCCACTCAAACCATTTCTAGTTTGTATCGTCACTATGGCACTTTATGATTACAAATCATATTTTCACTTAGATTTAGCAATCGCCGTCAGTTAACCTGCCGTAAGTTATTGTTTCCTTACGCACGAACACTACTATCATCGCAGATAGTGCGAGCATGGACTTTCCTCTACAAATATTGCAGCGTTTGTCCGAGCATATTATTCTTTTTTCCCATATATTATTTTTTCTAAATTGGATAACCTTCGCAATAAATCAGCATTATGAACCTCGCTCCCATTTGACCCAGCTTCTTTTAATGCTTCAATTTTAAGATTAAGTGCTCTAATTTCTTTTTTTAATGATAAATCTTCTTCAATTAAATCTTTTATTTCACTTTCTAATTCTTCAATTATGCTATTGAATGTTCCATAATCTTGCATTACTAAATCAAGAAATGCATCAACTTCTTGTGGGCGAAACCCTCTTGTGTCGATTTTAAATTCTTTTTCTAATATTTCTTTTTTAGTTAAAATTATTTTACTTTGACCTGCCATCTCTCACTCCCCTATCAATTCTTACATATCTTTTTTAAAATGTCAATTATTCAACATGTATGGATTATCAACTGAACCATCACCTTTAACAATCGACACATTTTTATTTAACATTACAACTGATAAAACACCACCCCTTGAGGAAGCCTTTAATGGATATAAAGATTTAGTATTTACTGAATATACTCGGTAAGTTACTTCCAAATCTGGGGTTAATGTCCAAAGTGCTTGATTATGTAAAACAAGATAATTATAATTTTGACAAGCCAACGAGATAGTTGTTAAACAGTTCTCATCTAAACTTACACGCATAAATTCATAAGCTGCAATTAACCCCATTAATTGTTCCGAAACAATTTTTTTACATTCAACATTTCCACTTTTACTTTTTTCTTCTTGATTTCTCGCCCCAACACATAAATCCATATATGTTATTTTATTCCAATCAGATAAATTTAAATATTTTTCATCAAAAAGCAAATCATCAAAATGCCTTTTCATTTGGCTATGTTCAGTTTTAGAATCATAGTAGACATTAATTCCCTCACTACGATTACGTTCAACATTAAAACGATTATCCCACACAACTTTTTTTTGCATCGTATCATCAATTATTTTTACATTTTTATCTTGATCAATTGAAACAATTCGCCATAACCGATTACCAAAACTAATATAATTATTAACTAATTCCCCTCGGAAAACCAATTCATCACCCATTTCATATAATCCGGGTCCTTGTTCAACCAGTTCCTGGGTTTTCATAATTTGTTCATACAATAAAATTGTTTTATACTTTTCCCCACAATCAAGATAAGGGAAATATGTAATTCTATCTTCTATTAAACCAATTCTTACCTCACCAGAACATGAAACTCCTTCTTTTAATAGTTCACTAAGTCCCTTCATATAGCCTTGTTCCAATTGATTAATATTTATAACCCCTTCTTTTGTTTCTTCTGAAATATAATTTGGATTTTTTTCCAAATACTTTTCAGCGCCCTTAACCATTCTTTTTTCTATTTGATCAAAACCCAAAGTTGAATTCATATTGACCACTAAATAAATTGCAGTTGCAATAACTATAATAAAAACAACAACTCCAATCATAATTAGCTTTTTTTTATCGATTCTTTTTAACATTTGTTCCTCCTTCTAGTCATTATAGCAAAATTTAACAATTATCGCAACAAAACCATTGTTTTATTTTATCTTTTCATATTTGCAAAAATATAGTATAATATTTAATGGTGAGGAAATGAAATATCAACCAAAAAATAATAACTTTGCTAATCGCGGCATGCAACTTGAGAAAGATCTAGAACAAACAAACATTTATTACCTTGAAAATAATGTTGCAATTATTTATAAAAAGCCAACACCAATTACCATCAAAAAAGTCGAATATCCCAATCAAAAATACACAAAAATAATTGATGGTTATTTTAGCAAGAAATCAACAACTGATTATAATGGTATTTATAAGGGTTGGTATATTGACTTTGAAGCAAAAGAAACTAAAAACAACAGTTTAATGCTTTCCACAATTCACCAACATCAAATAAATCATTTAAAAAAAATAAAGGACCATGGCGGTATTGCCTTTCTTATCATTAGTTTTATTCAATATAATGAAGTGTATTTAATATTAATTGAAAAAATAAATGAATTAATTGATCAAAACAAGAAATCAATTAC
>CAYGGG010000038.1:0-7690 GCA_964349455.1 uncultured Muribaculaceae bacterium
TACCCCCTTCGATAGCAAAAGGTGATTTAGCTTGTTTAAGTGTTTATGGTAATGATTATGATACGGTGGATGGAACTGGGGTTCGTGATTATATTCATGTGATGGATTTAGCTAGGGGTCATGTGGTTGCTTTAGAGAAAATGAAAAAAGGTGTTTCGGTTTATAATTTAGGAACTGGTGCTGGTACTTCAGTATTAGAGTTAATTAATTTTTTTGAAAAAATAAATAAGATTAAAGTAAATTATAAAATAGTAGCAAGAAGAGAAGGCGATATTGCTGTTAGTTATGCTGATGTTAAAAAAATAAAAAAAGAATTAAATTTTAAAACAGATCTTTCTTTGGAAGATATGGTCAGGGATAGTTGGAGGTATGAGAAAAATAGTTAAAAAATTTTTTTTCAATTTAATAATCATTTTTTAAAAATAGAGCTGTCTTTTTCAATTATGAAGTATGGTGTTTCAAATTTATATTAAAACGACAAAAAAATATTGACAAGGAAGATAAAAAGCGCTAAAATATAAAGCAATTTCAAAAAATGCAGTCAAACTTATGAGGTGATAAAATGCAACTAAAAAATCTGACAATGTCTTTTGGGATTCAAGAAGTTTTTAATAATATTAATTTATATATTAATGAGAGACAAAAAGTGGGTGTTATCGGTGCTAATGGTGCTGGAAAAACCACTTTTTTTAAGATAATTTTAGGATTGCTTGAACCAGATAAAGGGAAAATAATTTTACATAATAATGAAAGAGTCGAGTGGCTTCCACAAGTAATTGAAGATGAAATACCCGCAATTGATATATCAGTATTTGATTTTTTGTTATCGGGAAGACCAATCGAAAATTTAAATAATCAATTACAAAAAACATACAATGCACTTTCAATTGAAAAAAATGTTTCAAAACAAAAAGAATTTTTTGAAAAAATTGATAATCTACAAAAACAACTTGATTATTGGGATGCATTTAAAGCCGAAAATATTTTATTAAAAATAATAAATGGTATGGGAATACCAGATGAATTATTAGATCAAAAGTTAAATACGCTCTCAGGCGGTCAAAAATCGAAAGTAGCTTTTGCAAAGCTTCTTTATTCTAAACCAGAATTAATATTACTAGATGAACCAACAAATCACTTAGACAAAGAAAGTAAAGAATTCGTAATAAACTATTTAAAAAGTTACAAAGGAAGTGTCTTTATCATATCGCATGATATTAATTTTTTAAATCAAGTTACCACCCAAACTTTATTTATTGATAAACGTACAAAATCAATAGAGTTATATAATGGTAATTATGATAGTTTTAAAAAATTAAATGCTGAGCGGGAAAAAGCATTACAAAAACAAGTAGAAATACAAAAACAAGAAGAAGAAAAATTAAGAGCGATTATTACAAAATATGTTTCCGCTTCTGGGAAGAAGAAAAAAATGGCTCAAGACAGAGAGAAAAAACTAGAAAAATTGCTAGAAAATAAGATAGAAACCGCCCCAATTCAAAAAAAAGCCAAAATAACCATGAATATAAACAAAGAAGATTCGGCTATTCCGTTAAAAATTGAAAACTTATTTTTTAAATATAATAAAAATGCCAATGAAAATATAATTAATGATTTAACCTTTAATATAAATAAAGGCGAAAAATTTTTAGTGGTCGGGAAAAATGGCGTTGGGAAATCAACTTTACTAAAACTAATAATAGGTCAATTAAAACCAGATTCGGGTGAAATAGAATTGGGTAATAAAACAGAAATTGGTTATTATGCACAAGAACATGAGTTGCTTGAAAATAGTAAAACAGTTCTGGAAAATTTTTCAGACATAAATATAAGTCAAAGACAATTAAGAAGTGTACTAGGAAGGTTTTTATTTTTTGGGGATGATGTTTTTAAAAAAATAGCAGTTTTATCTCCTGGTGAAAGAAGTCGCGTAGCATTAGCAAAACTATCGTTAAAAGGAGCTAACTTACTAGTATTAGATGAACCAACAAATCATCTTGATCCTGAAACACAAATGATTATAGCTGAAACATTTAAAACATTTACCGGAACAATGTTGGTGGTTTCTCACAACCCTGACTTTGTTGATAACCTTGGCGTAGAAAGAATATTGGTCTTACCTAAAGGTGAATTGTCTTATTATGATAAAAATACCGTCGAATATTTTCAAATGTTAAATGAAGAAAAGAAAAAAATCAGGTGATGATGGAAAATGATTGCATGGATTTCAAAAGAAATAAAAAAAACAGAACTAGTAGTTGATTATGAAAATTTAAAAAAAATAATTAATTTTGTAAAAACTTTAGAAAAAAAAAATAATATGTTAGACTACGTTGTTGATTTGTTTGATGAGTATGATCATTTTTTGAAAAATCATTGCCAAAATCCTAAATTAATTGAAATTAATATAAAAAACAAATTAGACGAGGAATTCATAGATTGTTCCAATAAATTAAAACTAATCAAACAAAGCAAAATAATACTATCATCGAGTCATGAAAACACATATTATATTCTAAAAGAATTAAATAAGTTGAAAAATAAAAAAGTGCTTGTTATTTGTTTAGATATGCACAGTGACACGTATAATTATCAAGACAAATTATGGAAAGGGAATGTATTCTCAAAATTAATAAAAGAAAAATACATTGATAATTTGTTGCTGATGGGAATCCCAAATAATAAAATTAAGGTTTCTAAATCTGATGTGTGTCTTGATATAAAATCAAAAGTCAAAATATTAGATGACTATAAAATAGAAAAATATTTGTTAAAATATAAACCGAGCAATGTTTTTATATCAATTGATATTGATTGTTTTAAGACAAGAAAAGAAAAATATACTGCAATGGAATATTGTCCCACAACAGTATTAAATAATATAAGTCATTTATCATCTGAAAAAATTAACAAAATAACAGTAAATAAATTGGTAGAGGAATGTATATTTGTAAAAAACAAACTAGGATATAGTAATTTATATAAAGTTGGTGAAAATAAAATAGACCTAATTGAATTTAACAAAATCATAAGAGAAATAAAGCAACAATGTATTAAAAATAAAATCAATTTAGGGTTTAATTATAAATACCCAATTATGGCTGATATTACAGAAATTAACGGGTATGATTATGGTGATTTAACATCAGAATTAATAATTAAACTAATAGGAGAAATAACATAGGAGGTGAAATATATGAAAGCAAAGTTTTTGAAAAAACTTGAAGAACTAACTAGAGGAAAAGTGGTTTATAACTGTAGACGAGGTTAATTATTGGAATAGGGGGTGAGGTCATAACATATTTTGCCTCAGCCCCATATTCTTCATGTGGAGGTAAAAATGAAAGATCAATTAGAAATCTTGTCAATTATATTAACTAATAGATGTAATTTAAAATGTATTTATTGTGGAAGGAATGAAAATCCAAATGATAGTTGTATAGACGATGAAATATCTAACGATAAATGGTTAAAAATATTTGCAGATGCAAAAACGGTGGGCTTAAAAAAAGTTAATATGACAGGTGGTGAAATTTTTTGCAGAAATGATTGCGTAGAATTAATTGAAAAAACTATTAAGATGGGGCTTGATGTTAGCATTGAAACCAATGGGACAATTATTAGTGAAGCACAAATAAAATATTTGTCAAAACATCGAAAGCATTTGTCAATATCTATTAGTTTGGATGGAATAAAAGAAGAAACGAATGATAAAACCAGAGGAGAAGGAACTTACAAAAAAATATTTAAAAATATTAAAATAGTAAAAGACAGTGGAATCCCACTAAGAATAATAACAGTGTTAAGTAAGGATAATTATGCAGAAATTCCTGAGTTGGCAACTACTATTCATGAAGAACTTGGATTAGGATTTCGGCTTTTGCCAAACATTATTGAATATGGCAAAGGCTTAACCGCTAATGATGAGTATGGAATATCGTATCCTAAAATAAAAGAATTAATGGATAATTTTTATTATGATTTTTTAAGACGTCATTCTAAAGATACTAATGTGACTATCGAATTAAATACGGCGATAATCCCAATTGACATTTATAAACATAGTTTCTGTCCTTGGGGAAAAGCAATGCTGGGAGTAAGTTATTCTGGAAACATTGCACTTTGTCACGTTGCAGCTGAAGATGACAGATTTATTTTTGATAATTTAAAAAATAGCAAAATTTCGGATGTTTGGAAAAATAATCAAAAACTATTAAAATTTAAATGTATCAATCCTGATGACTTAAAAGGAGTTTGTGGTAATTGTCTAGCTAGAAATTTATGTCGTGGTGGCTGTCGATTTTATGCTTTAACAAAGTATAATGGAGATTTTTATGCCCCTGACCCAGATTGTCAAAACGTTTATGATATTAATTATTTTCCAAATTATGCACTGGAAGATGAAAAAATAGATTGCAAATATGAGGTGAAAAAATAACAATGCGAATATCAAGATTTATACATGTTATTAAAGCTACTGAGTTGTGGGATTCAATAAATAAAAAAACAATCAAAACAGATGAATCCTTGGTTGATTTTGTTTTGAAGAATAAAACTAATTACAATATTGAAGTTTTTCCAAAAAAGCTTTTAAAATTAGGTGTAGTAGTTTCCGAAAAAGAAGAATTAGTGAGAATAAAAGAATTAGTAAAAAAAACGACAGATAATCAATTTCAATCATTGTTTTTAATTGTAACTACTAACTGTAATTTAGATTGTGACTATTGTTTTTATAGAAGTAGCTCTAGTGAATCATTAAAAAAACGCGAAAATATGACATTCATTATTGCTAAAAAAGCAATTGATAAATTTTATGATATTGTTTCAAAAAATGTTATTACAAATAATTATTGGCAACAAATTACATTTTATGGTGGGGAGCCCCTTATTAATAAAAAATTATTACTAAAAGCTATCCCATATGTACGAGAAGTATTTCAAGATAAATATACCTCAATTGTAATTAATACAAATTTATTTTTTTTAGATGATGAAATAATCAAAGTCTTCAAAGATAATAATGTAGAAGTTCAGTTTTCAATTGATGGAAACCAAGAACAGCATGATTTACATCGAAAAACAATCGATGGAAGAGGTAGTTATGATACTGTCATAACTAATGCCAAAAAACTAATTAAAAATGGAGTAAACGTTCTGCCCATGATAACTGCCACGGATTCAAATGTAGAAAATTTAAGTGATATTATTTATCAAATTGTGAGAAAACTAAAAATTGACAATTATGCAGTAAATTGTCTCATTACTAAATCATATAACACTAATGAGAAATATACTTATACATTAGCAAGAGAAGTGATAAAAGCATACAAAAAATTAAAAAATCAAGCAAATGATTTAGCCTTTGTTGATTTATATGATGCCATAATGGCAAATAATAAGGAAGTCACAAAAAATTCATGTGGAAGTACAAGAAAAATCACCGTCTTTCCAAATGGTGAAGTATTTGCCTGCCAGGCTATGGAAAAAGTTGATATAAATCAAATGGGAAACTTAGATTCTGATTTCAGTAAAAATTCTAATTGGAAATACTGGCACCAAAGAAATAAGTTTTATAATGAGGAATGCTTAAATTGTGAAGTTTTAGCTTCTTGTGGCGGTGGGTGTGCAACAGGTTCATACAATGGAACAAGAACAATCTATGGAATTGATTATAATGAGTGTAATTATACAAAAAATGTATATAAAATACTAACTATGAGTAAAAAATAACCTTCAAATTAAAAAAAGGCGATACGGCTATTAGTTATGCTGATGCTAAAAAAATAAAAAAAGAACTAAATTTTGAAACAGATCTTTCTTTAGAAGATATGGTGAGGGATAGTTGGGAGTATGGGGAAAAAGATTAGTTTCTTTTTTTTTGAAGAAAAAAAGTTTGACAAAAGAGTTAATATATTTTATACTTTAAATATAATATTAATAGTAGTCAGAAGTGAAAGGAAGTTTTTTTATGAAGAAAAAGTTTTATTTTAGAAAAAAAGGTTTTACATTAATTGAATTATTAGCGGTGATTGTCATCTTAGCAATTATCTTATTAATTGCGATGCCAATCGTCCTAAACGTAATCTCACAAGCAAGGAAGGGAGCATTTGAGTCAAGTGTAATGGGACTTCGGAAAGTTGCCGAACAAGAATATATGCGACGTTCCTTAAGTGAGGAATTAAAAAGAAATGTCGTTTATTATTGGAGTGATGGCGAGCAAGTAGTTTATCCAAATGATCCAAAATATCCACCATTAGAACACAGTGGTAAGGGACCGGAAAATGGGTATATAAAAGTATATCCAGACGGTAGTATTGAAATAAGATTAACTGATGATGATTGGTATATGCAGGAAGATGCTGATGAAATTGATTTAGGAAGTGCAATTCCTTATGATGATTTTATCGAAGAATTATTAGAAAAAGAAATGTTTGAAGAAATTGTTGATAATATTATCGAGGTTGCTGAAGAAGAATTAGACCGAAAAAACGAAGCTGAAATTGATGATGAAGCAACTTATAATTTTGAAGATGATGTTCAAATCGTTGTTATAACAGATCCTGAGGCTGATCCAGATGATCATCCACCATTGGTTATTTTCCCGCCAGATGGTCCACTAGTTCCTTGGTTTCCAGATGAAGGAACGATTATTATGAATCCTTCAAATCCAAGTGGACCTGAAATCGAAGGTGAGTTTGTAAAAGGACCTTGGACATATGTTTATCCAGATGGAATTGTAATAGGGACTGATCCTTGTCTTGGTGAAACAAGTACAACGATTGGTGGTCAAGTATATCCATTAACAGCAATTGGTGAGCAATGTTGGTTAGCAGCAAATTTAAATTATCCAACGCATAGTTCTGGTACTAGTTGGTGTTATGAAGAAGAAGACGAAAACTGTGATACTTATGGAAGACTTTATACCTATGAAGCAGCAGCTTCATTAAGTATTGAAGGATTTAAAGTGCCATCTGATGAAGAATGGCAGGAATTAGAAAGCTATTTAGGAATGAGTAATCCTGATAGTTTAAGATGGCGTGATGAGGGGAATATTGGTCAGAAGTTAAAAGTTAAACCGTTTGGCGGTTTAGATCTAGTGGGATTTAATGCCATTCCCAGCGGATGGCGTTATGATGATACGATGGAAGGTGGCGGGGGAACTTGGCCATGGTGGGATTTGGGCTATACAGCAAGATCAACTGCTAATTATTGGACAACAACCAGTTCTGAAGAAAATTATGCTTGGGGGAGAACTTTAAGTTTAGAAAAAAGTGGCATTCATCGTTGGGCGAATTACAAAGAGTTTGGTTATTCAGTAAGGTTAATTCGTGGAACTGGTCAAGTAGCCGATTCTGCTTGTCAATTAGACCGTGCTTATACGGCAACTAATGTTGCAAGTTTAATTGCGGATGGCTATATTCCAATCGCCAGCGCAAGCGATTTAAACAAAATAAGAGAACAAGATGTTAGCTTAAGTTTTGGTGCCGGAACATCTTATTCAGGAACGTATGTAGCTGGAATTGATAAAAAATATATTCAATTAGCTGATATTGATTTAATTGGTTTTTCATCGGGAGTTGGCTTTGTACCACTAGGATCAGATGGACTAGCGGAAACGGGTGGAGCCGATTTAAGATTTAATGGAATATATAATGGTAATTGTTATACCATTGACAATTTAACAATTAAT
>CAYGGG010000039.1:0-7504 GCA_964349455.1 uncultured Muribaculaceae bacterium
TTACATTTCATTACACCCGAACCTTTATTTTTAATCATTTCAATCATTTGACAAATCTTTTTTTTATCATAACCGTCTTCAAATATTAATTTTTCAATAAAACTAATTCCATTGATTTCAAAGTAATTAATTTTTACTTCCATTTCTAATAAATCACCAAAAACAGTTTCAATTTGGTAAAATATTTTGCCATCGCTCTCCACTAAAGAAGTCTGTTCAATTTCTCTTTGAATATTCTCGTCAGTTCTCAACATACTATAAATTTCTGGGATAAAAACAGCGTGAATTAAACTATTTTCAAAAGTATTATCCATTTTAACCACTTCACCATTTGGATAACATATTTGCTTGCAATATTTATTATCACAATACTGACTAAAAACAGTTTTTTTAGTTTCCCGTTTTGATACCGGAACCATTGCTTCTTCTTTTGCTTTTATTGCTTTATACAAGAAATCAACCTTGACCATTTTGTCGGGAAATATCAATTTAATTTTTTTATTATTATTAAAACCTTCTAATTTCTTATCCTTTACCTTAACTCGATCCATTTCATCAATAAAAGAGAGGGCCATTGCTCGACAAGTTCGCCGCATTACCTCATCATTTTGCCCAAGCAAACAAAAAGGAACTAAAGCTCCACTTCTTTTTCTTTTTAATTTCCCTTCATCATCATATAATTCAAGCTCAATTTGATAATTTACTTTACTAAGCACCTTAAATTTTAAGTGTAATTCTTCCATTCTAATTCCCCCCCAAAAACCCAGATTTATGTATTATACCACATTTTGTTTACACTTGCCACTCAGATAAATTTATCTTACCATCCCTACCATGTTATAATATACAAAGGTGGTGTTATGAAAAAAAAAATACAAATAATCTTTAGTTTATATATATTGTTTTTTTCATTCAATTTTATCAATTTATCAGCTGAACAAACAACACCCAAAACACTTCAATATTTTATTGAAAATCAAGAAAAAATAGCCTATGTTGAAGATACCATTATCATCACTTTAAAAGAAAAAAACGATTCATATCTTAAATACTTAGAAATCACCTATCATTTTAATATCAAGCATCTTTATCAAAACACCTATATCGCTAATTTTGATTCTACTCAATTTACAATGAAACATATAATGACAAAAATTCATAAATATTCAGAAATCAAATATGCTGAGCCTAATTACTATTTTCAACATGTTGCTCTACCAACAACCGAGCCCCTCTATAACCAACAATGGGCTTATACAAATCAATTATATGGAATTAACATTTTAGATGTATGGTCAGAAACATTAGGGTCGGCGGATGTTGTTGTTGCTGTTTTAGACTCTGGGTTAGTAATTAATCATCCCGATTTAGCAAATAACATCTGGATAAACTCGGGCGAAATAAACAACGATGGCCTGGATAATGATGGGAATGGTTATATTGATGATTATATGGGATGGAACTTTTTTTCAAACAACAATAATCCAATCGATAACTTTGGACACGGAACTTTTGTTAGCGGCATTATCGCTGCTGAAGTTAACGATGTTGGAATTACCGGAACTGCACCAAACACTAAAATAATGAATTTAAGAATCACTAACGATATTGGTGAAGCTACTTTGAGTAGTATTCTTGATGCAATCAATTATGCGCTTGAAAAAGACGTAAAAATATTTAACTTTTCATTTGTTTCAACTTCTTATAATAGCACTCTTGAAGACTTAATGCGTAATGCCGATGCTATTTTTGTTTGCGGCGCAGGTAATGATACCAATAACAACGATAACATTCCTTACTATCCCGCAAGTTTTAATATCGATAACGTTATTTCCGTTAGTTCAACTGACGATGAAGGAGAACTAGCTTGGTTTTCAAATTATGGTGTTAATTCTGTCCACCTTGCCGCACCAGGTGATTTTATTCTTAGTACCTATCTTGCACCAACTTATCACGAATATTGGGCGGGAACATCATTTTCAACTCCTTTTGTCACCGCCACCATCGCCTTAATTCACGGTGAATATCCAGAATTAACGATCCTTGAATTAAAAGAAGCTATTCTAGAAACAACAACAACCCTTCCTTCACTAGATGGCTTACTTATAACTGGGGGTATTCTCAATGCGCATGCCGCATTTACCTATTTTGATCCAATTATTGGTGATTTAAACGGTGATAAAAAAGTAACCATTTCGGACTTAATCATCTTAAGAAGACACCTAGCTGGCATTGAACTTATTGATGAAGAACTATATATTAATGCTGACCTAAATGATGATGGATTTGTCACCATTTCTGACTTAATCAAATTAAGACGCTCTTTAGCGGGATTGGAGGAGTTATAATGAAAAAACTTTTTTATAGTTTGATTTTAGTAATTTATTTTATCGGTTTCCCACTACACGCTTCCGCCTTTGGCACTAGTATTAGTGGCAAAAGCAGCATCAACGGCGGCGAGGAATTCACCCTAACCTTCTCCGTTACTAATGCGACCAATTTAATGGGAGTTCAAGCAAAACTAAACTACGACACAGCAAAATTAAGCATTGTATCAAGTGGTGGTTTAAACGATTATGTTGTGACCGTTGGTACTAACGTTGTTGCCGATCGAGCAACCGGAAAAACCGGGTCATTTGGATTTGCAACCATCAAGTTCAAAGCAAAAAGCGCCTTTATAATTGGTGAAAACACAACCGTTTCTTTATCAAGTGTTACCGGTTCTGATGGTGGCGATATTACCGGAACCGGAAGTTCTTTAAAAGTAAGTATGGTTGCACCAAAATCTACCAACAACAATTTAAGTAATTTAACGATTGACGGAAAACAAATCAGTGGTTTTTCAGCCAGCAAGACATCATATAGTATTACTGTTGAAAATAACATAACAACAGTCGTTATTGGTGCAACTAGCGCTGATTCAAAAGCAACCATTAGTGGAACTGGTACCAAAAACTTAAAGATATATCAAAATACGTTTAACATCATTGTTACAGCCGAAAGCGGTGCTAAAAAAACATACTCAGTTGCAATTGCTAGAAAAGATAGCGATGGCAGAACAAGCAAAGCAAATACAAACAACCAGCTAAAAAGCCTAACAATCAAAAATGTTGATTTCACGTTTAATCCAACCACATATACCTATGATTTAGAAGTCGACAATGAAGTAACCAAATTAGATATTACCGCAACCACAGAATCAAGTTCAGCTACCGTTAAAATTACTAATCCTGACCCATTAGTACTCGGCCTCAATCTAATTAAAATAGAAGTTACTGCTGAAGATAAATCAACGCAAACCTATACTTTAAACGTTAATCGAGATAATAACATTCCAACCGTTACCGAGGACAATATTTATCAACTTATCGAATCAATTACTTCAGATGTTGTCAATATTAACGTTTATGATGAACCGTTAATTCTTAATTCAGAATTGTTAGCGCTTCTCTTTGAACATAAAAAAGATTTAACAATTACATATTATCAAAACGATAAAATAATTTTCAAATGGGAAATAAAAGGTAATAACAACGAGTCTGACGCTTTTATCAATACTGGTCTAAATTTTAATTCTCCGGCGAAAAACAAAATTGACCAATTAACTAATTATGCCTATAAACTAATCTTAAATTTTGAACACAATGGGTCTTTTCCCAAAAATACCACAATCAACATTTATGTTGGGAGTTACTTTGATGATAATACCCTATTAAATCTTTATTACTTTAACGAGGACAATGAAGAAATAGAATTAATTCAAGAGAAGTTAAAAGTTGAAAACGGAATCGTTACCATTTCAATTGAACACGCTTCAAACTATTTCTTGTCACAAGCAACATTTAACATCCAAACCGCTTCACTAACAGAAACCTATTTAGTATATGGCGTTTACATTATTATTATCATTATCGAAAGCGCATTCTTATTCAAATTCTTCCTTGAAAAAAGAAGCAATTAATCTTCTTTCCATTCGTGATCATTTATTTGAATTTGATAGTCTATTTTTAAATATCTAGCAAATTCTTTAACCGCTTTAAAAATTTTACTAACAAAATAATATCCTTCCATTTTTTTTCGATTAAAATTTTGATTAACAAGAAACTTAATAATAATAGTTTCTTTTTTTGCTACAATAATAACATCATTAATATTTAAAATTTCAAGAAAAAATAAATCCTCCATTCCCAAAGGAAGAATTCTGTTTTTATCAAAATCTATCTTATCAGCCAGCACCAAAGCATGCCCCACCAAATTAAAATTATCCTTACCCCCACCATGATAGCGAATGGCATCTAGTATCACTTCTTTATTAACGATTTCTTTATCCTGCAAATATTTAGTTGCCATCAAATAACTTACTTCACCATGATTTCCTTTCCCATCAACTATCCCAATATCGTGCAATAAAGCAGCTATAATCCCACTTTCGATTAACGAACAATCATAAACATCAATGATTTGTTTTATATTATCGACCACTTTATTAATATGCCGCCATCCATGATCAGCATAATCACGACCCTCTTGAATTTCTTCGATTCGATTATAAATATTTATAATAAAAGGGTCATTCCTAATCTCACTTTCCATTTTCACACATCAAAATCGCCTCATTAATTAATATTTCTAAATCATTAATAGGTTTTTTATTTAACTCATAATCATATAACCAATCCAAATATCTAATATGCTTTGCATCATCTGGTCGCCCATAAATTATTTTTTTGGTATGAATCCAAAACCCAAACTCAACATTAGTGGTGAAACCAGGTAATACTTTTTCATCTCTTGGCACCCAAAACAAAATCACCGTTGCCGCTTCAAGCGCTTCTCTCTCCCACAACATTTGTTTTGTTAAATAATCACCATCCACATACATATTAATATACTCTGGAATAAAAACAATTCCATCAAAATTTAACTTTTCAAAAATTTTTATTGCCTTTAATCGCCATTCAGTTATTTCATTTGTTCTAATCGTTGGACCTGCCAGAAAAATTGATTTTTTACTTTTATCAACCATTTGATTTGAATAATTTATTATCACATTTCTCCTCCTAACAAATTAAATTATATCATAAAAAAAAGTAAATTTTAATTACTTTTTTTTGCATTATATATCACTTGACCAAGCACTCCAAAAATTACGCCAAAGCCAATCACAACCAGAAACGATATCATACTTATAATATCATCCCAATTAGGTGTTGAACGACTAAAAGTAATATAAAACATGTACCCAAGTGCCAACACATTAAACGATACCATAATAGAAAAAAACACTTTTGCACCTAAATAACCACCAATACTCATTAATCCAGTTAGAATAAGTGACAAAAATAAAAACCCACCAACACTCTCAGAATTAATTTCAACTCCTAGTAGATACCCATTATATAAATGGCATAAAAAATTAAAAATAAATATTGCACAAGCAAGCATAAACCATTTTTTAGACTCTTCTTTTATAGTTTCAATCATTTTTTCTTGCCCTCTTTTTTATTCATCAAACCTAAAATACCACCAACCACAAACACATTAATCATTCCACCATATATAACCAACATACGATCATGGTTGCTAGTTTTTCGCCACACCGCATTTGTTTTATAATCATCTTGACATCTTTTTTCTTGTTCTGTATCGTCCAAATCTTCTAAATCTTTATACCAACCACAACTAATAACTTTGTGTTCTTCATAAGACAATTCTGGTTCTTTTAAAACATGATTAACAATACTAACCAATGTGAAAATAACAGCACCAACAAACCATAAAAGTAACACGGCATTTGTTATTTTAAAAATCAACTCTTTCTCTTTACTAAACAAAAACATTTTCTCACCTCTCTTCCAGAATAATCATAATTTTTTTTCTGCAATTTGTCAATTTGATTTATCTAAAAATACTTTTAAATTATTTTTTTCCATAAAATCAAAAAACAACCCATACCAAACATCTTCAGTAAAATCTTTTTTTGGATCCAAATCCTTAGCTTTAGCATATGCTTGAGCATGACTAATGAACCTTCTTCGATAATCGATTCCATCACGCAATGCATAAATCAATAAATTAGACCAGGCCCAACATTTTTTAAAATAATCACTCTCAGTATAATAGTTTTTTACTTCTTCAAAACTATAACTATACTCTATCAACTCATATTTAATCTTTTCACCAATTTCCAAAACTCCATACTTACTAGTTGCCCTTCCGTCTAATGGTGTACTTACCGAACCGACATTAATAAATAACCGATTTTGATATTCAGTATAAAAGGGGCGGTGTTGATGACCGAACAAATATACATCACAATCAAAATCTTCAATTAACTTTGAAAAAAGATCATAACTATCAGCCAAAGCTTGTCCATCAACTTTATATGGCGTTCCATGCGAAATACAAATTCGTCTATTTTCAATCTCAACAATTTTATACAAACTTAATGATTTTAAATACACTCGATTTTCTTCACGCAAATCATTATAGGCATATAATTTATTGATATATCTTGGGTTATCAATCCACGTCTTTCCATCATATTGATTAAGATCATATTCACGGTTCCCATATATTACATCATTACTTATTTTTTTTATTTTATTAATAATAACGTTTGAATTTGGCCCATCGCTAATATAATCGCCCAAGAATAAGTAATGATCAATCTTTCTTTGATTACAATCTTCTAATATTTTTTCAAAAAGAAATAAATGACAATGAATATCACTTATCACCGCTATTTTCTTCATATATTCCCTTTCTATTAAAAAAATCTAATTTAATTAGATTTTAATAATTTAAATCTTTCAAAACATCACTGACCTCAGTCTTTTTACTTTCTTCAACATCAACATACACAAAAGTATTATCAATTCTTGAAACAACTCTGTATTTACCACCCGTAGTTAAGGTATATTTTGCATGGTTACTTAAACTTACTTCTGTTTCTGAAGCACCCGATTCTTTTAGTCCCTCAAAATCAGTTTTATTTTGATCATAAGCCCTAATTGATTGTTCGTTATCATTTACAACATAAAATTCAATTTGATAATCATCTTTCATCGCAACTAACACTGCCGTAGCTACGCCTTCATACTCAGGATTACTTGTAATATCAACCACTTCATATCCTTTAGTTTCCATTTTTGATTTAAAAGCACTCGCTGTTAACGCTTCTTTTTCCCCACAAGCCGTTAGACCTAACATTAATAACGCCCCAAACACAATCAAACCTATTTTTTTCATTTTTTCACCTCCTCTAATCTTCTTATCCAAAGTATATCACCAATCAATTAATTTGTCATCATTATTTCAAAAATATGTTATAATATTTTTGAGGGAATAATATGTCAAAAAAAATTACTTTAATAATATTTTTAATACTATTTTTTGTTTATTTAGAAATCGTTTTTAAATTTTTTTTATTTAAAAATTTTTTTGATGTTTCTTTGTTACGAATTATCTCTTTTTCAATTTCCTCCGCATTAATCATTTTCTT
>CAYGGG010000040.1:0-7492 GCA_964349455.1 uncultured Muribaculaceae bacterium
AGATTAAAATGAGATAGTGAGGTAAAAATGAAAAACATAAAAAACATATCAAATATTATTGCTATTATTTTAATTGTAACGCCACTTATTATTCTTCCCACTTCTATTTATGCCGATTATTTTTATCACCCGAAAATTTCTTTTGTATATATGATGGTTGTAATAATGAGTGCAATTCATTTTATGTCACCAAAGCGAAAAAAAATTGAATTAGATCTAGCTACTAAATTTTTATTGATTTATTTAGGATTAGTTATTTTAGCAACAATATTTTCAATTGATCCATTAAAATCAATTATCGGTGTAAGCAGAAGAGAAGAAGGATTGATTACAATCATTTCTTATTGTTTGCTTTTTATTTTTGCAAAAACATATTATCAATATAAACCATGGCATTTAAAAGGAATCATGATCACTTCTTTCCTCGTGTCAATTTATGCTTTTGCTCAATATTACGACTATGATTTTATTACTCGTGATATGTTTCGCCGCGGTCAAAATTGGGACAACTGGGTTTTCTCAACAATCGGTAATCCAAATTTTCTCGGTTCTTATTTGCTTTTGCATATTTCAATTTTTATTTATTTGTTTTTAGAAAAGAAAAAAATGATTTTCTTTTGGTTAGCAACTCTATTACAAGCAACAGTTGTAATTACTTTAACGCGAAGTGTTTGGTTAAGTTTCATAGCTATGCTAATAATGTACTTTATTTATTTGATAAAAAACAAAAGATCAATAGTTGAGTATTTGCTAATGATTATTTTATTTGGTACGATTACTTTTTCACTAAATTATGAAAGCGGAGGGCAGTATACAACAAGGTTGGCAACAATTAAAGATGATGCAGCAGAAGTAATAATGAAAAAAGAACATTATCAAAGAAGTGGTAGTCGTCGCATTTACGCCTGGCAAAAAACAAGCGAAATGATTTTAGAAAGACCGTTATTGGGGCATGGATTAGAGACAATGGACCCAATGTTCTTGCTAAGATATAGAGATGATATGCGCGAAACGATTGGAAGTGTTGTTCGCTTTGATCGGGCCCATAATGAATATTTACATATTGCTTTTTGTTCTGGAATTCCAGCTTTATTTGTTTATTTATTATTTTTAGGAACGTGTTTAATTAACGGAATTAGAAAGGGTCGGGAAAATAATTACTATTATCCAATTGTTTTCGCACTGATTAGTTATTTGTTTGCTGCTTTTTTTAATATTAGCGTTGTATCAGTAGCTTATATATTTTGGATATACTTAGGATTCTTAATGAATAAAGCGGTTTTTAAAAAAGTGTAAAGTAAAAAATAAATAAAAAAAGAAATTGACAAACGCTTTCTCAAATGCTATAGTTGATACAGAGTAAAGGAGGGGAGAAAATGAAAAAAGGTTTTACATTGATCGAGTTGTTAGCGGTTATCGTTATTTTAGCTATTATCTTATTAATTGCAATGCCAATTGTATTAAATGTAATTAAAGAAGCTAGACTGGGTGCTTTTAATTCTACTGGATTTGGACTTGTAAAAACAGCTGAAACTGAATATTTTAGAAGATCACTAGAAGGTTCTACACCAGAGGTTGAATATACAGCACCAGCATTTACAGGAATAGACTTTTCTGGTAAAGCGCCAACTGGCGGAAGCATTGTTGTTCGAGCAAACGGATCAATTTACATGGCAGTCACGGATGGTGTTCACTGTGCTTACAAAGTAACAGGTTCAACTGATGTTACAACTATCTACGTTGATGATATGACTGGAGATTGTGATGTAGATAATACAGAAGATTTTACTCTAATAACTACTCCGTAAAGAAGTAAAAAGAACAAAAGAACGAAGAAATAAATCTTCGTTTTTTTTTTTTTTTAATTTATGCTATAATAAAATAAAAAGAAGGTGAAAAAATGAAAGTAGTAATAATTGACCATGATCAAAAAAGATTAAATAAATATGTTGATTGGATTATTCATATGGTTGGATATGCATTAGTATTAATAACAGCGGCAATCATATTTGGTAGTAGTTTTCAAATTGACAATAGTTATTTTGGATTGTGGGGTTTAATTGCTGCAATTATTATTTATTTTCTTAATTTAACGATAAAACCAATTATAATTTTTTTCACCTTACCAATCACGATTGTTACTTTAGGCCTTTTCTACCCATTTATTAATGTTTTTATTTTAAATATGGTTGATTTTATTTTAGGCGATAAATTTAATATTGAAGGCCTTTTTAACAGTTTTCTAATTGCTTTATTTATTTCAGCTGCTAATATAATAATGCGTGAATTTATTATCAAACCAATGTTAGAAAGAAGTGATTATTAATGAATCCAGTTTTAGTTGATTTAATTTTTATAAAAATATATTGGTATTCAATCATGATTTTACTGGCCTTCTTAGTGGGAGGGTATGTTGCAATTAGAGAAGCAAGAAAACATAATATTGATGATGATTTAATGATTAATTTTATTTTTTTTGTGGTTCCAATTTCTTTATTAGGTGCAAGAATCTATTACATAATTTTTAATTGGAGTCATTATCAAGGCGATCTTTTTGGGGCTTTTCGAGTTTGGGAAGGCGGTCTTGCAATCCATGGCGGGATTATTTTTGGCTTTCTTTGGCTTCTTTATTATGTAAAAGCAAATGATATTCGTTTAGTTAGATTTTTAGATATTGTCGCGCCAGGTCTATTAATTGGTCAAGCAATTGGTCGTTGGGGCAATTTCTTTAATCAAGAAGCATTTGGACCAGCCACAACCATCGAAACACTACAGGGCTATTATATTCCAGATTTTATTATTAAAGGAATGAATATTGATGGTGTTTACCATCATCCAACTTTTCTCTATGAATTTGTTTGGTGTTTAATTGGGTTCCTAGTCATTATTTTAATAAGAGCAACTTATCGTTATTTAAAAGTTGGTCAAATAGCTGGTCTAGCTTTAATGTGGCATGGTGTTGGCCGTTATTTTATTGAAGGGCTTCGTACGGATAGTTTAATGTTTCAGTCATTAAAAGTAGCACAGGTTATGTCGATTGTTTTTGTTATTATTGGGTTTGTAATGTTTTTCTTTATTAGAAGAGGATCGCGATTTGATAATTTATATTCTGAAGAAGATGAAAAACCTGGAATGATTAATAAAACAATTACGCAAGTGGTTGATGAAATTGAAATAATTGAGGATGATATTGTATGAAAAAAACTGATTGTGTCGTTATTGGTGCTGGGATTGCTGGAATGACGGCGGCAATTTATTTAAAAAGATCAAATGTTGATTTTATAATTGTTGAAAAAGGGGCACCAGGTGGAGTGATGAATCGAACAAGCAAAATTGAAAATTATCCAGGGGTTTTGGATAGTGATGGTGTTAATTTATCTTTGAATATGTATCAACAGTTACAAAATTTAGAAGTAAATTATTTATATGGGACAGTTAAAAAAATCGAATTAAAAGATGAAAAAAAAATAGTCACAATTGATGATCAAAAAATTGAAGCAAAAACAGTTATTATTGCACCAGGAAGAATTCCAAGAAAACTTAATCTAGAGGGCGAAGAGGGTTTGGTCGGAAGAGGAATTAGTTGGTGTGCAATTTGTGACGGGCCTTTTTATAAGGACAAAGATGTGGCAGTTGTTGGTAGTGGAAATGCGGCTTATGAAGAAGCGCTTTATCTTTCTTCAATTGCTAAAAAAGTTTATTTGTTTTGTCGAAAAAACAGTGACGTTGAAGAAGCCTTAAAAGAAAAAGTTTATAGTTTAAAAAATGTTATGATTAAAAATAATCAAATTAAACAGTTAACGATTAAAGAAAAGTTTTTAAAAGCCGTTATTTTAGAAAATGATGAAAAATTAGATCTAGAAGGAATTTTTGTTTTTACCGGATATGATCCTTTATTAACTTGTATTGAGGAATTGGATGTTGAAAGGGATAATGATTATTTGGTTGTGAATAAGCAAATGGAAACAAGTATTAAAGGAATTTTTGCTTGTGGTGATGTTATTAAAAAAGATGTTTATCAATTAACAACCGCCGTCGGTGAAGCGAGTATCGCCGCAACTTTTGTGAAAAGATATTTAGATATGAAAAAAGCGTGATTTCACGCTTTTTCTATTTGTGGTCGTTTCATACCATATGCTTTATTAACTGATTGGACAAAGATAATGCCATTTCCTGGTTCTTCAATGTTCATTTCCTTTTTAATACTTTCAATAATATCATCGGTAATTTCAATTTCTGCTAAAATCATAACAATTTCCCTCTGGGGTTCGATTTCCATTGAAAATACACGACTTGTTTCATGGATGCCTGCACCACGACCTTCTATTATAGTACAACCTTTTGAACCAGCTTTATTAGCGGCTGCCACTACCTCAATTGCCCTTCCTTTTTCAACAACTACATAAATACAATTATACATACATATCTCCTCTTTTCTTATTTCTAATTTTTCTTTATTAACGGAACCATAAAAGTAACCTACGGTTGATGAGAAAGCAATTCCGTTTCTTTCCTTTTTTAAATTTAATCTTTTTTCAATGATGGGTAAGCACCTCGAGGCTGTTTCGGCGGTAGTTACCATTAAAACAATTTCTTTACGAATATCTGTGATTCCGAGTAAAGCTAAAAGTTTATCTTGAACTGTACCGCGGCCAAGGGCGATTGTTCCTCCATTAACGCCAGTTGACCTGGCTATTTTAAGCACTTTACTCCCTAATCCATAGTTTACTATTATAGTCATTAGTGAAAAATTTGTTGTCATTATTCAATTCCTCCTTTAACGGTTTTAATTTTATAAATAAGCCCTAGTAGCTGTAAGGTGATGATTGGTGCTAAGACAACTAATGAAACCATCCCAAAGCCCTCAACTAGGATGTTAGCGTCATCAACAGCATGAGCAACGCCGTGGAAGAAGGCAAGAATAAAAGT
Organism: uncultured Muribaculaceae bacterium; assembly: GCA_964349455.1. Classification (GTDB taxonomy): domain Bacteria; phylum Bacillota_I; class Bacilli_A; order RF39; family UBA660; genus CSSED10-109M. Next base: position 4,930 of record CAYGGG010000040.1, read on the forward strand.
GACGGTCATTGGTCCAGAAGTAACGCCTCCGGAGTCAAAAGCCATTCCGACAAATATTTTTGGGACTAGAAATGATAATATAACGGCAATTGAATAGCCCACCAATAAAATAATTGCCAAATCATAATCAAATTTTATTCTTAGGAGTGCTAAGGTTAAAGCAATCCCAACTCCGAGCGCTAAGAAGGTCATGACAAATATTTTTTTTATATAACCACTTGTTACTTCTTCAATTTGTTTGGTTAAAACATAAACGGCTGGTTCTGCTAAAATACTAGTTACCCCTAGTAAAAAACAAATTAAGGCTAAATAAATAATATTATAGTTGGCTAGGGCGCTACCAATATATCGTCCCACTTCCAAAAAGCCGCCGTTAACCCCAACTAGAAATAAAACCATTCCGATAAAGGCATATAAAAGGCCTTTATATATTTGAATTAAGATACTTTTGTTTATTTGTAGGGAAAATTTGTTGAAAATTAGAAAAAAGATTATGATTGGTGATAATGATAAAAGAACATCTTTGATAACCGGTATGAATGATGTAAAAAAAGTTTTATTATTAGCAAGAAGGCTTATATCGTCAATTGGATTAATTGTTTTAATAATCATGCTTAAGATAAGAGCCCCAATTAGCGCACCAGCAGAAACAATTCCGATTAAACCAAAACTGTCTTTTCCGGAATCAACATCTAATTTTTTAAGACGCGATATGCTAAGCGAAATTGCTAACATAAAAGGGACTGCTAAGGAACCGGTTGTTGCCCCAGCTGCATCAAAAGTAATTGCAAGCAAATCTGGTGGTGATAGTACTATTAGAATAAAGACTACCGAATAAAGAAACAACAATGTATAACGTAATGAAATACTTTTAAAAATTCTAAACAAACCAAAACTAAAAGTTAGGGCAATACCAAGTGACACGGTTAAGATTAAAATGTATTTAGAAATCATGCCTAACGAAAACAATTCTATTTGATTAGCAATTACATGTAAATCTGGTTCGGCAATTGAAATGAAGAGACCTAGAATAAAGCCCCCAAATAGAATTATAAATAATGAATTACTTTTGGTTAGCTTCTCACCAATACGATTACCAATTGGCGCAATTCCAATATCAACCCCAATTAAAAATATTGTTAAACCAAAAATAATAAACAAAGCCCCAAATAGAAAGTTTTTTAACAAAGAGGTTTCAATTGGTGATACAGTAAAATGTAAAATAAATACTAAGACGATTAGTGGAATAATTGAAAAGATAATGTCTTTTAGTTTATGAAATAATATATGCAATTGTTTACCTCCTAATAAGAAAATTATAGCATAATGTGGAATAAAATGTAAATTAAATAGAGATAAAATAAAATAGAGTTGACTTATTATAATTGTGTATGATATCATTAGGACATAAAGTAAAGGAGGGGAGAAAATGAAAAAAGGTTTTACATTGATCGAATTGTTAGCAGTTATCGTTATTTTAGCAATTATCTTATTAATTGCAATGCCTATCGTGCTTAATGTTATTAACGAAGCAAGAAAAGGAGCTTTTGATTCTGCATCATATGGTCTAGTAAAAGCAGCTGAAAACGAATACATGAGAGCAGCATTGGGTGGTGCAACTGAAGATACTTGGTATGTATTTACAGCCGGAGTTCAAGCAGTTTGGGAATGTTCAGCGGGAACATGTGCAACTACAAAAGCATCAACAAGACCAGCACTTGACTTTTCGGGACAAGCACCAGATTCAGGAACAATTTATGTTGAAGCTGATGGATCAACGTCATTGTTTTTAACTGATGGTGTGTGGTGTTCAACAAAAGCATCAACTAGCACTTCTATTTCAACAGTTGCAGTTAGTGGAACTTGCGGTAGTGGACATGAAGCTACAAAACCAGCAGCAGAATAATAAAATAAAAGGAGATGTGCAAACATCTTTTTTTTGTAAAGTAGAACTAATTATCAAAAGAATGTTGACACAAGAATAATTTTTGTGATATAGTTAAAATGCAAAGTAAAGGAGGGGAGAAAATGAAAAAAGGTTTTACATTGATTGAGTTGTTAGCGGTTATCGTTATTTTAGCAATCATTTTGTTAATTGCAATGCCAATTGTACTTAACGTTATTAATGAAGCTAGAAAAGGAGCGTTTAATTCAACAGGATTTGGTCTAGTAAAAGCAGCTGAAAACGAATACATGAGAGCAGCATTAGGCGGAGCAACTGAAGCAACATTGTATACATTCACTAGCGGTGTTTCTGTAGTTATTTCAGGAAACTTAGACAACTTAGATTATGCTGGCGAAGGACCTGAAAGTGGAACGCTTACAGTAGCAGCTGATGGAACAATAAAAATGGCGATTTCTAATGGCGTATACTGCGTTGTTAAAGAAGGCGATAGTACTGATGTAAATGCTTATGATGAAACAGAATTAGGTGCAAAATATACTGGAAAAGATTTAGATGACTGTACCGTAGCTTTGTTAGGACTATAATTAAATTAAAACAGAATTCTTATTCTGTTTTTTTTTGCACTTTAATAAAAGTGGTTTTTCTAGTATAATAAAG
>CAYGGG010000041.1:0-7182 GCA_964349455.1 uncultured Muribaculaceae bacterium
ACACCGTTTATTATACCAATTGCAACTAAACTTGTTGCTTTTTCTTTAATTTCTTTTTTTGGTTTTTTAATTATATCTAAAAGATAAATTCCAATTATTAAAAGAACAATAAATTGTAAAAATCCCCCCATTAATAAATATAATACTGCCGCGATAGTATTAATAATCCCAGCCCACTTTAAATTATCAATCATTTTATTCCTCCTACTATAATATTAACATAAAAAAACTAAAAAGCAATAGTTTTTTAGTCAATCATTTTACGAGATTGAATTTCAGCAACTTTTTCAAATACTTCTGCTGCGTTATCATTTCTAATTTCTTTATAGCCAAGCTCACGAAGAGCTTGCTCTTTTATAGTCATTAATTCAATTGTCCTACTTAGGGTTTCTTCTTTTTTTGTTTCAATTTGATTGACAAATCTTTTATGCGATTCTGCCAATTTCGTTTTTGATGTTCCCCCACTCTTATATAATGTCATTGCTGAAAACAAAATACTTTCAAAAATAAATTGCTGTTCTTCATCAAAAACAAACTCATGGGGTTTGGTGAAACCAGCTGCTTTTGAAATATATCCTAGAATATATTTTAATTCTGAAGCGCTATTTAACGTTTGTAAATAATGATATAGATATAAGAATGTATTATAAGCATCTTGATCAAACTCATCATCTAATTTTTCCCGCATTATTTCAATTATGTTATACATAATTTCCTTTTGCTTTCTTGCAACTCCAGAAAAGATTGCTGAACCACCAGCTGTATAGTCATTTTTTGCTCTTAAATTATCGTTAAATAAATTATCAATTCTTGACTCAACTCGCATAATATAATCAGTATCAACTTTTATTTCAATTAATTCCTCTGCTGATTTAATTCCCAGAAGATTAAACAACAAAACCTTTTTGTCCTTCGGCCATTTATTTAAATCATCAAGTTCCAAATAATTATAAATCATTTGACGTGAGACACCTAGTAATCGAGCCAATTTTACTTTAGATATTCCAAGTTGCTTTAAAACCTCTACTAATTTTTTCATATTATACCTCCTAATATCATTTTATCACTTTGTAAAAAAATGTCAAGTAAAAGTATAGTAAGACTATTTATAAACTTTAGCAATGATTCCACCGCCTAAGCAAACGTTTTGATCATAAAAAACACATGCTTGACCTGGCGTAACTGCTTTTACATTTTGATATTTGATTATTATTTTTTCATTACATATTTCAATATCGACAGGGAAATCACGTCCCCGGTATCGAAATTTAGCATTACAATTTGTTGGAATGTCTTTTACAAGCCAGTTAACATCTTCAATTAATGCTTTATTAGACAATAAGTAGTTATTTTGTTCACCCTCAGCAACAAGTAATTGATTTAAAGACAAATTTTTATCTACAACAAAGAGTTTATTTTTTGTTCCACCAATATTTAGCCCCCTTCGCTGTCCAATTGTATAATACATCAGACCACTATGTTGACCAATTATTTTATTTTTATCAATATTTACAATATCACCAACTTGATTAGGAAGATAATTTTCTAAAAACTTTTTAAAATTACGTTCACCTATAAAACAAATGCCAGTTGAATCTTTTTTATTACTTGTAATTAAATTATTTTTTTTTGCTATTTCTCTTACTTCTTTTTTTGTTAAATGGCCGATTGGAAACAAACAATCATAAAATTTTTTTAATTTAACTTGTGAAAGAAAATATGTTTGGTCTTTGTTTAAATCAACTCCTTTAATTAATTTTTTATCAATAAACTGACAATAATGCCCAGTTGCTAATTTTTCGGCACCTAATTTCTTTGCATGTTTTAATAAAACATCAAATTTTATATATTTATTACACATAACATCAGGATTTGGGGTTCTTCCTTTTTTTAATTCATTTAAAAAATATGAAAAAACATTATCCCAATATTCTTTAACAAAATCTACTCGATAAAGTGGGATATCTAGTTTATGGCAAACAGTAAGAGCATCATTATAATCTTGTTCTTGTGGACATATTGGATTATTAAGATTTGGATTGCCTAAAACATCATTGTTTATAAAACTGTCCCAATTACGCATAAAAAGGCCAAATACATCATGTCCAGCCTGTTTTAATAATAAAGCCGCAACGCTACTATCAACGCCACCACTAATTGCGATTGCTATTTTCATATATTGCTCCTTTACACATTAGTTTTTTTATATTATAATGCTAATAGAGGTGATTAAATGAAAAAATGGCTAAAAAGGTTGTTATTAATTTTGTTAATGCTATTTCTAATTGCAGGATTAATCGTTCCATATATAATTTGATAATAGAAAAACGAGCAAACTCGTTTTTTTTATTCAACAAAATCTTCAGTTTGATTATTTTCTAATACAACTTTTGCAACTTTCTCTTCTATTTTTTTTAAGATAGACTCACACTCTTTCGCAATTCTCATTGCTTCTGTATACTTTTCAATTGATTCTTCAACTGCCACTTCACCATTTTCTAATTCCTCAACTAATAGTTCCAACTTTTTTATTTTGTCCTCAAATTTAACTTTTTCCATCACTTTCCTCCATTTCTATTACTTTTGATTTTAAATTTCCATTATATAATCTTGTATCAATTATATCATCTTTTTTTATTAAATAAACATCAGCAATAATTTCGCCATTTAAATAAGTAACTGAAAAACCTCTTTTTAAAATAGAAAGTGGGTTTAAGATTTCAAGTTTTTCGATTAAAATTATTAATGCTGTTTTTGCAGATTTATAAAGGTTATGTGGATTCTTTAAGACATATAAACTCTTCAAATATGAAAGCTGTTTCTTTTCTTGTTCAATTTTAATTCTTATATGGTTTTTTATTTTTTCGGTTAATGAATCTAAATATTGTTTTTTTGCCTCATACATCATTAAAGGATTTTTTAGGACAAATGAATTCTTAATACTGTCTAACATTAACTTTTGTAAGTTAACTAGTTGATTAATAGACTCATTTATATTCAACTTTAAACGATTTATTTGTTTTAATAATTCAATCACTGATGGAACAGCTAATTCAGCAGCTGCAGTTGGTGTAGGAGCTCTTAAATCAGCCACAAAATCACTTATTGTAAAATCAATTTCATGACCAACAGCTGAAATAATTGGCGTTTTTGAAGCATAAATAGCCCGTGCGACATCTTCTTCATTAAATGGCCATAAATCCTCAATGGACCCGCCACCACGGCCAATTATAATAGTATCAAGGTTATATTGATCTGCCTGATTTATTTTTTTGACAATATCAATGTGTGCTTGCGGACCTTGAACTAAACAAGGAAACAAAAATACTTCGGCAATTGGAAATCTACGTTTTAAAGTTGTTATTATGTCACGAACAGCAGCACCTGTGGCAGCCGTTATTACACCTACTCTTTCTGGGAATTCAGGAATTTTCTTTTTATGCCTCTCGTCAAACAACCCCTCTAAAACTAATTTTTCTTTTAATTTTTCAAACTGAACAAATAAATTACCGATGCCTTCTTCTATCATTTCTTCAACATATATTTGGTATGTTCCAGCTTGCTCATATATTGTAACCCGTCCAATTACAAGAACACTCATTCCTTCAGATGGTTCAAATTCTAATCGCTGATTATATTGTTTAAACATAATTGCATTAATTTTGCTTTTTTCATCTTTTAAGGAAAAGTAAAAATGACCAGATGAATGAGCCTTAAAATTTGAAATTTCGCCTTTTAAATATACTTGTTTTAAATGATCGTCTTGTTCAAATTTAAACTTCAAGTATTTTGTTAAAGCATCAACTGTTAAATACTGCTTATCCATTCTTCACCTACTTAGCATGGTATATTTTATCTAAAATACCATTAATCATTTTTCTTACATCATCATCAGAATACTTTTTGGCAAGTTCAATCGCTTCATTAATTGCAACCACTTCTGGAATATTTGAATATATTAGTTCGTATATCCCAATTTTGATGATTGCTTGATCAGTTAGTCCTAATCGAGACAAATCCCAGTCCTTTAAATATTTGTTTGCTAATTCTTCAATTTCTTTTTGATAAGTTAAAACACCAAAAATTAATTCTTTTATATATTCGTTTTCAATCGTAACATTTTCATTAATAACGGTTTCTACATCAAAATTAATTTTGTATTTTTGATAAAGACTAATCTGATATAATATTTGCATTGTTTTTTCTCTTAATTCGCTTCTTCGATATTGTTCCATAATGCACCTCTAGTTATATTTTAACATAAAAAAAGAAATAATAAATATTTCTTTAGAAAATTCTTATTTTCAACAAAAAATCAATAAACTTTTCAACATCATATTGCGTAAAATACAAAACTAATGCTGCAACACATAGAAAGGGCCCGAATGGTATAATTCTTTCTTTTATTTTTTTATTAATCATTAAAAATAAAGCGACTGGTAAACCGATAAAAGCTCCTAAAATAATTGCCAAAATTGCCATTTCCCATCCAATTATTAGTCCAAAAACAAATAAGAGTTTTATATCGCCGCCACCCATTGATTCCTTTTTAAATATGAAATCACCAAATAATTTAATTGTTAGAATGCTAGCAAATGCAATTATTGCATTTATTAGAGAATATGAAAGTTCTAGAAAGCCGTTGTTAATTACGATTAACGACATTATTGTAATAATTGAAAAAATTAATACTTCATCAGGAATAATATAAAAATGGTAATCGCTAACAATTAGAATAATCGCCATTGAAGAAAATAATAGTGCGATTGGTAATTCATTTGTAAAACCAAAAGTGTAATATGAAAGGGCAAAAAGAAACCCGGTAAAAAGTTCAAAAAATGCATAATATGGTGGGATTGGGGCTTGGCAATTACGACATTTTCCTTTTTGAATTAAATATGAAAAAATTGGAATTAATTCTTTCGATGATAGTTGGTGATCACATTTAGGACATTTTGAAGGGGGATTAATAATTGACTCCCCTCTTGGTAATCGATAGCCAACCACATTAAAGAAAGAACCAAAAACAATGCCAAAGATAAAAAATGTAACTATATAATAAATTTCCATAATTTCCTACTTTCTATTGTTGCTGAATCATTGAGAACATGTTAAACATTGGAATAACAACGGCCAAAACAATTCCTCCGACGATAAATGTCAAGAAAACAATTAAAGCGGGCTCAATAACTGTTTTTAGCCGCGTCACAGCGTTTCGATGAAGCTCTTGATAATATTCTGAAACCTTTGACATCATTTCTGGTAATTGGCCTGTTTTCTCCCCTGTTACTAGCATTTCATAAGCGGGGTCTGGGAAAGCCCAGTGATTTTTAAAAGATTCAGAAATTCTTTCACCCTTTGCTAAATTATTAACGGTATCCAATATCAACATTTTATATATTTCATTATCAGTAATTGAATTTAATATTTCCATACTGTCAGTTATAAAGACATTGTGTGATAATAGCGAAGCAAATGTTTTTGAAAAAATTGTAACCTCGTTATAAATAACAATATTTTTAAAGATTGGGATATGCATTACAAGCCACTGAATCAATGTTTTAAAAAGCCTAATATTACCATATAAATAATTGAAAATAACAACTGAAACCATAAACATAATAATCATAGAAATAACATTGTTTTGCATAAAAGTACTGGTATTAATAATAAAGGTAGTTATAGCTGGTATTTTGTCAGCATCAATACTTGAATATATTTCAACAAATCTTGGGATAACAAATAAGATAATAAAGGAAATAACAACAACCGATAATACAACAACCATCACGGGATAGATTAAAGCAGTCACCATTTGTTTTCTCGTTTTTTCAACTTCAGTATAATAATCAGCCATGTTATCCAATGCTTCTGGTAATTCTCCCGTCATTTCGGCTGCTTTAACCATATTAACTAATAATTTAGGAAAAGCAACCCCTTGTTTCTCCATTGCTGCTCCAAAATTTTCACCCATTGTCAAATCATAAATCATTGTTTTAAAAATCCTTTGATAAGCTTTCTTTTTATATTGTTTTGTTAGTATTTTTAAAGCCTCAACTAACGGAATTCCTGCTTTAATATATGTCGAAAGTTGAGTTAAGAAGAATACTAAATCACTATTTTTTACTCTTGATTTATTAGCCGATGGTTTCCCATAGATAAGGGTTATCCATTTATTGGTTTTAATGCTATATACTTCATATCCTTCATTTAATAAATACGAATGAACTTCAATTTTTGATTGTGCTTCGAACTGACCACGCACTATTTTACCATTCGGATCTTTAGCAACATATACATAAAAAAGCTTAACTTTACTTTTTATCGCATCAGGACTATCAACACTCATTAATAATGCTTCTCTTTCTAATGCTAACCGGTTCTGTTTGTTTTTAACAATCGCAAAATTACTAAAACGGCTTGCTAAGAATAAGCGAATATTTCTTGGAATATTTGAAATGAATACAAATGGGTTTATTTCAGATTTTTCCTTTTCTCTTTTGTGCTTTTTACCATACTCGGCTTGCCTTCTATAGTATATTTCTTCTGCTTTTCTTTTTGCTTCAAGTTCTTCTTTTCGTTCTCTTGCAACTAATACTTCCGCCATTTTTTTTCTTTTTTTAGCATCTCGATCAGCAATTAATTTAGCCTTTGCATCTCTTTTTTTATTTCTTTCTATTTCTTCTGGGGTGAGTTTTTTTAGTTTTTCTCCAATTAGTTTGGCATGTCTTGTTTTTTGTTTAAGTTTTGCTTTGTTACTTCTTTTCATAGTCTTATCTTGCACTAAAAAGACTATTTTCCCAATAATCCCCATTACAAAATTATAGAGTAACGCAAATGGTAATAAAACACCAAAAATATTTAATTTTATTATTCTAAATATAAAATAACATACTGTTACAAAACCAATAAAAACATATTTTACAAAATAAATTGGCTTTGTATAGGTCGGTGGTTTATCAAAGACTGCGGGTTTGTCTTTCTTCTTATCATTTTTTCGGTCTCTTTCATCTAAAGAAGAGAGTTTAATTAAATCACGATCCAATTTTTTTAATTCTTGTCTTTTTTGATATTCTTCAAAATTACGATATAAAACAAAGATGGGGAGGAAAAATCCCATTACGACATATTTAAATAATTTATATATTCGATAACAAACATAATACACAACTATATATATAT
>CAYGGG010000042.1:0-7111 GCA_964349455.1 uncultured Muribaculaceae bacterium
CATTTAAACAATTAATATTATAATTAATATAAGAAAAAAAACTACCATCAAATCCTTGATGACAATCAGAAAAAAAAGTATTTTCTTTTGCCAAAGACAATCTTTCCCCAAAACCAGAAACATTAATTTTTTTAATATTTTTTGAAATCACACCCAACTCATAAAATAACACCAATCGATCAATATCCGTATCAATTAAATTAACCCCAGCAATATACTCTTCAAGCATATAAGCAACCTTATCCATTACCCCAATTTCAAATACTTCAGGTGTTAAAATCCCAAGTTTAATTGCTTTTTCTGCACACCATTTTTCTTTTACATAACTATCATAAGTTTTCTCATCAGCATTAATTCTTAAAATATATTTATCATCTTTTAGTTCAACAATAAATACTTCATTAACTTCACCCTTACCAATTATTTGTTTAATATTAATAACTGGTTTTAAAAGAATTTTTTCAGCTAATAATTTAATCTTTTTCATTTAGCACCTTCTTCTCAAATTGTCTTGCTCTTTTATATATCTTAATTATACACTAATATTAAAAAAAGATTGCAAACAATCTTTTTCTTTTTTTAATCCAACAAAATATAAACCCATCCTGGTTGCCACGCTTTTGTTAGTCGCCAGTCTTCTAAAATTGCTTGTTCCCAAAACAATCCTTCTGTTATTACCTGAAAAGCAAATTGTGGTGCCTTATGAGCAACAATTGCAATATGTTTACCATTATAATTTTTTAACAAATAATTACAAAAATCACGCACCCTTGCTTCAACATCTTTAAGTGACTCACCATTTGGAAACGGAACTTCAATATGATCTTGATATCTAACTAATCCTTCGGCTTTCCCGTTCAAATCACCATAATTACATTCTCTTATCCGTGAATCATATTTAATTTCTTTTAATCCCGCAAACGTTAAATTTGCCGAATCAACCGCCCTTTTTAAATCAGAACTTATCACTAAATCAAAATCATCAATCTTCACTTGATCTTTCAAATCAATACTTTGTTTAATTCCTTTTTCCGTTAACTCCCCTGGGATCCACCCAGTTGATAACCCAGCCTCATTATCAGTTGTCGTCCCATGGACAAAATAAGTAACCTTTACCGCCATATCACTATCACCTTCTTAATTAATTATAACATATCATTTTTTTTAAACCACTTAATAACTCAAAAATACCATAACTAGCCTCTGTAATAACGTGTGCTCCCGCCATTTTATCATAAAACCATAAACATTTTTAAAATTACCCCCAAAACACTAATGTTATCTATACTAATACAAAAAATAGCATTTACAATATATCCTTATCACAATCAAACTGAAACTCATTTAAACACTTACCACAAACATTGCGATGAACACAAATAATCTCATTACAACTATGACATCGCCATTTCTCATCTTCTTTTTTCAAAAACTTTTCAATCCCAATATCCCTAATCATCTCTAAATTACTAATCATACTCATGTGATATTTCAAAAGGTAACGCTTATCAAGTTGCTTTAAACTAGGACAAGGGAATTTATCACATTCAAAACAAAAACGAAATCCTTTTTCAAGACAACAACTTTTTTTGACACAACGACGACAAGAGTTAGGAAGACTATTTTCATCACCTAAACATCCCAAACACTTATTTTTTTCCCTTTGAAAAGCATAACATAACCGACAATTCATCCCACAAGGAGCAATTAATCTTTCTTCCATCAAACACCCACCAATTTTTTCAAAAAGCCCTCATTTAACAAATGAACCGTTATAAACTGACCTTGATAAAAAATCACCCAATTATTAAAAACACATGGCATCTTTATCGCTTTTTCAAAATATAAATTTATATAATTTTTCATATCCACCTCATATTCCTATTTTATCATAACAATCTTTTTTCACCCATCCAATAATACTTGTCCGGTTGATACCCTAACTTTTTATAATAATCTTCTAAATACGTATATCCCAAAAAAGCGCCATCAACATTATCCAGAAGCAATTTATTCTCACCTAAAAATACTAAATTTTTGGCAATTCCTTGATTACGATAAGAAGGAATAACACCAATACAACCAAAACCACCAATATTTTCACTAATTTTATTTGGATAAACAATTGATTTTTCATATATCATAAAACCAATGATTTTTTTATTTTCCTTAGCAACAATAATCAATCCCTTTGTTCTTCGATAAATATCAATCCATTTTTGCTGTCCAGATTCAAGGATTGCTTTTTCTAAAAAATCACGATCATTTTCATTAAAACAATCATAATAAATCCCGTTCTCACAACTGCCCAACAAAACATTTTTTGAAAAATCTTTACTCCTTTTTACCAAATCTAAACAATGACAATCCCACCGATTAACATAACCTCTTTTTTCAAAAAATAAATGCTCTTCTTTTTGAAATGGAACCCCTGGAAAAAGATACTTATCAGTTCCACTTCCCAAAAAAATATTTTTATAATTTTGATTAACAATAAATTGCTCTGATTGCTCTAATAACTTTGTTCCTATTCCTTTATTTTGATAAGCAGGATCAACCATTAATAACAAAATAGTATTTCGATAAATAATTGAAATTCCAATTAAAGCACTATCTCTTTCAATCACTAAATTACATTCATGCATGCCAATCAAATCAAAAAGATTTTTTTCACTTATATAATAATTTAAAAAACATTTTTTAAATAAAAAATACAGTTCTTTACGATCTATCATCAAACACCTCTTCTAATTATTTTATCACAAAAAAAGAATTACAAAGTAATTCTTACACATATTTTATCTCAACCCCAGCTAACGAAACCTTCCCCTTTAAAACAATTGTCTTCAAAGGATCACCTTTTCTTCCCTTTTCCTCAATTGAACCAAACGAAGTATCAACCCGATTATCAATTTTCCAAGTTTTTGGAAAATATAAACTAACCCCCGCAAACGAAACATCTAACTCAACCTCAGCTGTGTCACCTACTATATTAGCATCATCAAAATAAACTTGAAGCTCTGCAAAACTAGTCCGAATCATTGCCTTTTTAAAATCCTCACTAGTCACATACTTAATGCTTGACCCAAAACTAACATTAACATCAATCACATCACTCGCTTCATAACCAACATCACTCTCATCAAATGAACAACATTTTGATCCTTTAAAAAAAATAACATTTTTTTCTCCCTTAAAAATAATTGATAAACCAATTACTAAAAGTAAAGCAGCAGCCATAATCGAAAAACTAGAAATATCAGTAATGTTTAAAAAATCCTTATTTATAATTACAATAATTGCCATTGAAATAACCGACACAAAAAGATTTTTACCCAACACCCCTTCAATTAAAATAGCACCCACTAATAAAGTCAACACAATACTAATTGTACTTGGTAATTCCATTACCTGTCCTAGCACTAATAAACCAGCCATCGCGATAAAAAACAAACCCCATAAAACCTTTCTCATTTAAATTCCTCCTTTAATAATTTATAATACATTCTTGAAATATATGTTTTTTTATGTGTATTCTTAAAAATAATAACCCCCGGTTGCGTAATATTTTTATTAATGGCATATATCTGATTTTTATTAACAATCGTTGATTTAGAAACCCGCTTAAAATAAACAGGGAGCATCTTTTCTAGTTCATATAATCGATACCTTACTTTATAAACATTATCAATTGTATGTGCACTAATCCAATCAAATTCAGTTTCAAAAAAAATAATTTCACTAATATCAACAAAAACTTTTAACTCATTTTTATAAAAAACTAACCTTGAACGATTAATATTTTCAACATATTGCTTAATATCTTTTAATCTTTGATTATTTTTGTTAATTCTAATTTCTACCTCATCATCCAACAAATCAGCATATATTACCTTTATCTTCACTCCTCACCTCCCAAAACCATTTTATAATAATCTTTTAAAAAAACAACAAAATCTAAGCAAGTGGTTATTTTTTTAAAATAAGTGGTAATTTAACCGTTATCTTTAACTAATTTTTCTAAAAACTTAGCAACCCCATCTTGCTCACAACTATCAGTAATATAATCGGCCATTTCCTTTAATTCAGGAAGCGCATTTTCAACCGCAACATTATAACCACAGGCCTGGAATAATGACACATCATTTCGATCATCACCAATTGCAATTCGGTTTTTAAAATCAATTTTAACCAAATCACAAAAATAATTAACCATATTCCCCTTTGAAGTATTTAGATCAACAATATCATAATAAGTTGCTCCTGTTAACGGATAATTATCATCAATTAATGACTTTGATTGGTTGATTATTTTAACATTAGAAACCGCCTCAAGCTCTTTACGCATGTCTTTAATTAAATCAAAATTGGGACTAGTAATCGTGACTTGAACAACCACGTTTTTTTCCAAAAAATTCACTAATAGTTCTTCAATTAAAGTTTCACTTCCATCATAATGTTTAAGCCAATTAACATATCTTGTTCCATTACCAGCAAGAATAACCCGAACATTATCTTGACTTGCAATATCATATAACCTAATGACACTTTCTTCATTCATTCCATTTTCATGCAAAACTATCTTATCCAAAACATCATATAAACCGCCACCATTATTATAAATAAGATATCTTCCACCCTTAATCTCATTATTCAAACGATTAACATAATCACAAGGTCTTCCCGTACAAAGAATTACCTCATATCCATTTTCTTTGACCTTTTCAATCGCTTTGATTGTTCGTTTACTTATATCCATCTTTTCATTTTTTAACGTCCCATCAACATCAATAAAAATTACTTTTTCCATCAAAACCACCTAATCCCTAATACAATCAATTATATCATATCCCGCCAATTAAAAAAAAGGTAACAATTAGCTTTTAATCAATCTTTTTTGCCTCATCCAATCATTAAAATCATTGGCCTTAGTATACAAAAAAAAGACTTATATTACAAGCCTTTTTTAAATAAAATGTATTATCTTAGTTTAGTTATCTCAGATTTTTTTCCTAACACTTCACTTGGCCTAATCCAATATCTTTCCATCAATTCGCCAGTATCAGTTTCAATAACTTCATTTTCAAAAACACCATCATTACTTTGAATCGTTTTGACAGAACCAAGATTACTTTTATCACAAACAACTAAAACTTTTTCAATACCAAGCTCAAAACATTTTTCAAGTCCCAAATACAAAATTTCTGTTGCATACCCTTTTCTTCTTTCAGTTGGGCGAACAGCATAACCAATGTGCCCACCTTCCCTAAGTAAATAATCATTTAATTGATGACGAATATTTATCATTCCCACTATTTTTTGATCATTTTCTCTTATCGCAAAATAAGTACTACTTAAAACTCGTCCTGGTTCTAATTTTTGTTCATCTAAATTATTGGCCAGTTTCTCTAACCATTCATCATATTTAAGAACATAACTATCCAAACTACCACTACCATGTACTGGCGAATCATAATCTCTAAATTCTTGAATATATGCTAGTGCCGCTTCTTGATGATTAATAGTTGGCACAACTAACTTTATTTTTTCCATAATAACTTCCTTTCTAAAAAAAACAAACTACTTTTTAATCTTAACATGTCCTCGTTCTTCTATGGCCTCTAATTCAAACTGTGTATTTCGATTTCGCGTATTTTTAACCAGCAATTCAATTCCTAATTCTGGACTTGAAGCTTTTTCAAAAACATCCATTTTTAAAATTTCATATTCTAAAAAATCTGGTCCTTTTTTATGATATTCCAATAATCGTGCACAAATACTTCTTTCAAGATTAGTAGAACTATCTTGAGCAAAAAACAATAAAACCGTATCTTCAAAATCTAAATCCTTGCTATCATCAAGCGCTTCCATTAAATCTAGCATCTTTTCCATCTCAATTGCTGCACCATTTTCAACATCTGCATAAGCTTCTTCGACGGCTTTACTAACTAACCATTCCCAACTACTATGCATTTGCGGATATAAATTCTTCTTCCCTCTTTCAAGCCATTCCTTTTTTTTAATTTCCATTGCATTAGCTTCTAATACCTTTAGCGATTTATTTGTTGTAACCAAATCTTCATAAACTTTTAATTTATACTCACCCACATTATTTTTAGTCAGTTTTAAAAAAACATCTTCGAGCATTTCCCAATCCAAATTAGTTTGATAAACTCTTTGAATCCCTTTTTCATTTTTCATAAATTCAAAATAATCACTAACCGGAAAGATAACCCCCTCACATCTAACTTTTACATTAGCTAACCCCAAGTGCGCCATTTTTTTTAAACTGTTAACAATCATTTCAACACAAACAGCATAATTAATTTCCAGATCAATTATTTGTTCTTTTTTTTTCATTTTCTTCTCCTTTTCTAATTTATAAAACCCAAAAGTACTTCATCCAAACCATTTATAAACCTATTTTACCTTTAGTTTCTTTTTCGCCTTTAAATCCTGATCTATCTTTAAGGTTTCTTTAATTAATTCCCTATTTTCTTTTAACACCATTTGCTGCTTAATTTCAAAATATGCATCCTTTCCATACTTAGTAGCAAATAAAACTTGCATCCCAGCAATAAAATATATTATTGCAGCACCTTCACTAGACCCCCCTGAAGCTATCGCTTTTCCAGCTATAAAGCCATAAGTGGCAGCCAAACTAAAAAGACCACCCCCAACAACACTATCAACAATTTTCTTTTTATTTTCATCTATTTCTACTTGATATTCGCTCACTCTTTTAATCCAATGTGTTCGCCTACCAGCAGTTAATTCTTCCTTTAACAAATCAATTTTTATCGGTTCTTCTTTTTTCATATTCCCCCCTAAATAAAATTTCTTGAAAGATAGGTATTATTATACCAATCACATATCATTTGTCAATGCCTATCGATGTTATTTCAAAACAAAAAAATTACAAAACTTGTAATTTTTTTTACACCTCACTATCAAGCACTTTATTTGTTTCATCAAAAAACATGGGCAGGAGCGTTTTAATTAGTTCTTTGTCATCAAGTTCTTCAATTATATTATCTTCTCCCCTACAAAATTTTATATTCTTCAGATTATTTATATCCACTAAATAATAAAAAACAGCCCCTTGATAATC
>CAYGGG010000043.1:0-7107 GCA_964349455.1 uncultured Muribaculaceae bacterium
AGATTATTATATATTAGATAATCCTAAATTAAGTGACAAACAATATGATCAATATTTAAAAGAACTAGAAACCCTTGAAAAAGAATATCCACAATTCAAACAAAAAAACTCACCAACCGAAAAAATAAACGTCAAAACAAACACTCCTTTTAGTAAAATAAATCATAAATCACCAATGTTGTCGTTAAGCAACGCTTTTGATTACGAACAATTAGAACAATTTGATCAAAAGATTAAAAAACAAATTACTGATTTTGAATATATTTGTGAATTAAAAATTGATGGACTGGCTGTTTCACTAGAATATCAAAATGGTATTTTAACAAAAGCAGCTACTAGAGGTGATGGCTTCATTGGTGAAGATATCACCAATAATGTCAAAACAATTAAATCAATCCCCTTAACTTTAAAAGAAAAACTTAATCTTGAAGTTCGTGGTGAAATTTATATGAGTAAAGAAACATTTTTAAAACTAAACGAACAAAGACAAAAAAATAACGAATCGTTATTCGCTAATCCAAGAAATGCAGCTGCTGGAAGTGTGCGACAACTAGATTCAAATATAACTGCTAATCGAAATTTAGATTGCTTTATTTATTATGGCAATTTAAAAAAAGAAACGCATTATCAAATTTTAACTAACTTAAAAATGTTAGGATTTAATATAAATCCTTTTGTCGGTAAAAAAAATAATCTTAAACAAGTAATTACCTATATTGAAGAATGGGAACAAAAACGAGAAAATTTAAGCTATGAAACCGATGGAATTGTAATAAAAATAAACAATTTAAAACAGCAATTATTATTAGGAATAACCGCAAAAAGTCCAAAGTGGGCGATTGCATACAAATACAAACCAATTGAAGAAATTACTAAAATAAACGATATCATTTTCACCGTTGGAAGAACTGGCCAAGTAACACCAAACGCCGTCTTAGAACCAGTTTCAATTGATGGCTCGCTTGTATCAAGAACAACTTTACATAATGAAAATAACATCAAGGAAAAAGATATTCGCATTGGCGATTACGCCGTTGTTCGAAAAGCAGGTGATATTATTCCTGAAGTTGTAAAAGTAATCGCTGAAAAAAGAGAAAACACATTGCCCTTTAAAATGATTGAGCAATGTCCAATTTGCAAATCAAAATTGGCAAAAATCGAAGCTGCTCACTATTGTTTAAACCAGAATTGTGAAGCAAGAATACAAGAAAGTTTAGTTCATTTTAGTAGCCGTGGCGCCCAAAACATTGAAGGCCTTGGTGAAAGAATAATTGAAATTTTTTATAATGAGGGATTACTTAAAAAAATTGAAGATTTTTATTTGTTAAAAAATTATCGAAATCAATTAATAAATTTAAGCGGTTTTGGTGAAAAAAGCATAGATAAAATCCTAGAGCAAGTCGAAAAAAGCAAAACAAACAACTTAGATAAGCTAATTTTCTCGCTGGGAATTAAACATGTTGGTAGTAAAAAAGCTAAAGTATTAGCAGAATCATTTTTTAATTTAAATAATTTAAAAAAAGCAACCATTAACGAACTAATTGAAATTGAAGATGTTGGTTATAAAATAGCAGAAAGTGTTGTTAATTATTTTAAAGAAAATGAATCGCTAATTTTATTTCTAGAAAAAGAAAAAGTCAATTTTGAATATCATTCTACGAAAAAAGAAAATCAAAAATTTAACCAAAAAGTTTTTGTGATCACTGGTGGTTTTGAAAAATATACAAGAGAAGAAATAAAAGAAAGATTAGAAAACATGGGTGCTAAGGTAACTAACAAAGTAACAAAAAAAACTGATGTCTTGATTTGTGGCGATAAACCAGGTAGCAAATTAGATGAGGCCAAAAAACTTAATATATTGATATGGAATTTAGACGAATTAGAAAAAAAATTAAAAACATAGTATAATAAAAAAGAGGTGAATAATGGATACAACATTCAAAAAATTAACCGAACTAATTAAAAATGCTGACAATGTAATGATCATGACCCATCAACACAGCGATTTAGATGCTTTGGGTAGTTCATTATGTTTATGTTATATTATTAATCATCTTGGTAAAAAAAATTGGCTTGTTTTTAACCAAAAAGATAATAATTTGTCAATTGAAAAATCATTGGCAATGATAAAAAAAAGTAACTTAAAAATTAATTTTATTGATCAAAAAAAAGCGGAAAAACATCTAAAAGAAAATACTCTTTTAATTATATTAGACACAAGCAAAAAAGAATTAGTTGAATACCCAGAATTATTAAAAATAGAACACAAAATAATTTTAGATCATCATCCAATTGGGAATAAAAATATAACCGATACCGTTTTATCATATGTTAATTCTAATTTATCTTCAACTAACGAAATAATGACTGACTATTTGAAATATTTAAATATGATTGTACCACCGATTATTGCCACCATTATGTTAGCAGGAATTGAAGTTGATACTAATGCTTACGGCGTTAAAACAACTTCAAAGACATTTGAAACAGCTGCTTTCTTATTGAATATTGGGGCTTTAAATACTTTGAAATATGAAATATTAAAAGAAGATAAAGAACAATATTTGAAAAGAGAAAAATTATTAGAAAAAAGTTATAATATTGGTCAATATGCAATTTGTCGAGTTGAAAAAAGAATTAGTAAAGAAGATTTATCAGTCTTAGCTGAAAAAATGCTTTTATTTGATAAAGTAGAAGCTGCCTTTGCTTTGGGGAAAATAAAAACCAATTTAATAGCAATAAGTGGACGATCACTAGGTGAAACAAATGTTTATCAAATAATGAAAACTTTTGATGGTGGAGGACATCTTACTGAAGCAGCCGCCCAAATAAAAAATTTAAGTTTAGATGACTTAGAAAAGCAGTTAAAAAAAGAATTAGGAGTGAAAAAATGAAAGTTATTTTTTTAGAAGATGTAAAAGGTCAAGGGAATAAAGGCGAAACAAAAAATGTTTCTGATGGCTATGCTTATAATTTTTTGATAAAAAGAAATTTAGCCGTTGTAGCAACAAGTGATAATATAAAAAAGTTAGAACAAGAAAAGAAAAAAGAAACGGAAAATACTAAAATAAAAGAAGAAACAGCAAAAAAAGAAAAGGCAAAACTAGAACAAGAAGAATTAGTGTTTAAAGTCCAAACTGGAAAAGAAGGACAGATGTTTGGCTCGGTTAGTATTAAACAAGTAGTTGAAAAATTAGCGGAAATAGATTATCATATTGATAAAACGCAATTTAAAAAAACAAGTTCACTAAATACTTTAGGAATGCATTTAGTTGAAATTGAATTATTTAAAGGAGTTATTGCGAAAGTAAAAATTGAAATCCAGGAAGGATGATAAAATGAGTGTTATTATGCCAAGCAGTAAAGAAGCCGAACAAGCAGTTTTAGGCTCAATGTTGATTAGTAAGTATGCATTACAAAAATGTGTTGAGGGAGTAAATCCCGAACTTTTTTTCTACGATAATCACAGGCAGTTATTTTCAGTTTTAAAAGAATTGGCTGAGAACAAAAAAACAATTGATTTTACAGTTGTAATCGCTGAGTTAGAAAAAAAGAAATTATTAAAAACAATTGGGGGCTTAGAATATTTAGTCGAATTAACTGAAAAAGTGCCCAGTGCTTCAAATGTTGATAATTATATTGCAATTGTTGTTGAAAAAGCAACTTTGCGCAAATTAATTCAAGAATCAAATGCGATTATTGAATCTGCTTACAACGAAACGGATTCGGTTAATGAAATTTTAGACGATGCTGAACGAAAAATATTTGCGGTTGCAAAAGCGAGAAAAAGTACTGAATTTAAAACAATTCAAGAAGTTTTATTTAAAACACAAAGTGATATTGAAAAACTATCACAATCAAAAGCAGAAGTGACCGGACTTGCAACAGGGTTTTTAGAAATTGATAAGTTGATGTCGGGACTTCAGGAAAATGAATTAATTATTTTAGCCTCAAGACCGGGAATGGGGAAAACGGCTTTTGCAATGAATGTGGCATGTAATGTTGCGATTAATGAGAAAAAAACGGTTGCTGTTTTTAATATGGAAATGAGTAGTGAGCAATTAGCAATGCGAATGTTGTCTTCAATCGGACAAATTGATGGTTTTAAAATAAGAACTGGTCGTTTAGAACATAATGATTGGAAACGAATTAATGAAGCAATTAGTCGTTTGTCTGATGCAAAATTATTTATTGATGATACGCCAGGAATGACGATTGGTGAAATTAGAGCAAAATGCCGTCGTTTAGCAAGTCAAGAAGATGGACTAGATTTAATTGTTATTGACTACTTACAATTAGTGGGAGGTCCATCAAAATATAGTGGCAATCGACAAATGGAAGTATCAGAAATATCAAGATCATTAAAAACATTAGCAATGGAATTAAAAGTACCAATTATTGCCTTAGCACAGCTTTCAAGATTAGTTGAAGGACGTGAGGACAAAAAACCGATTTTAAGTGATTTGCGTGAATCAGGTTCAATTGAACAAGATGCTGACATTGTTGCATTTTTATATCGTGAAGATTATTATAAAAAAGATGCAGCAATCGATGATTATACGAGTAAGAGTGAATTTATTATGAAGAAAAATCGAAGTGGACCGGTTGGAAATGTTAATTTAATTTTTAAACGAAATACAAGTACTTTTAGAAACTTCGCAAATGTTGAAGAAGAATAGGTGATAAGTTGATTAAATACATAATGTCATTTCTTGTAATTTTATTAGTTATATTTTTATCTTTTGAAGAAAAAAAGACAGTATATCCAGAAGAAGTGTATACTGTTTATCTTGATGGGCAAATAATCGGGATGGTTGAAAATAAAGAAAAATTTAATAATTATATTGATCATCAAGCTGATTTGTTAAAAGAAGAATACCAAGTTGATAAAATATATGGACCAACAACATTACAAATTGTTAAAAATTTAACATATAAACCAAATGTTCAGGACAACGAAACTGTTTTTAAAAATATTCACGAGCCATTGTCAATAGAAGGATATCAAGTTACAATTAATCGTGAAGAAGGCGATCTCCGCTACTATGTTAATGATATCAAGGTTTTTGAAGATTCAATTGCGAATATTATTAATAGCTTTGTTGGAACCGAAAACTATGATTTATATTTAAATAATCAACAAATAGTCAGTGAAATTGGTTCTAAAATTGAAAGTATTTATTTAGAAAATGATATTACTTTTCGCAAATTAAAAATACCAGTTACCGAACAAATATATATTTCACCAGAAACACTATCAAAACAATTATTGTTTGGGACTTTAGAAGACCAAGCACGATACGTTGTTGAAGATGGGGATACAATTGAAGAAGTTGCTTTTCAAAATGAAATTAGTACCGAAGAATTTTTAGTATCAAATCCAGAGTTTACGAATAAAAATAATTTATTGTACGAAGGCCAGGAAGTCGTTATTGGGATAACCGATCCACAAATTAGCGTTGTTGTCGAAGAGCATGTTGTTGAAGATGTCGCCATTGCTTTTAAAACGGAAACAAAATATGATTCAACGAAAACAGTTGGTTATGTTAGCAAGGTGAAAACCGGCGAAAAAGGAACCGAACGATTAACTCGTAATGTTAAAACGGTTAATGGTGTTGTTGTTTATTCTGATTTGCTTGCGCGTGAAGAATTAACGCCAGCAATTAATGAGATCGTTGTTCGTGGTGATAAAATTATTCCAAATATTGGTTCATCTTATGGATGGACATGGCCAACCGCTCCAGGGTGGACCGTAACATCAGGTTACGCTTATCGAATTCATCCATTTACCGGAAGACGTGAATTCCATCAAGCACTTGATATCGCAATTGGACATGGGGCGCATATTTATGCGGCAAATAGCGGAACAATTCATTTCGTTGGATATAATTCTAGTTATGGACATTATGTTGTAATTAATCATAATAATGAACAAAACAATTATACTTTATATTCACACTTAAGTCGTTATATAGTAAATGTTGATCAAGATGTGTCTGCCGGTAGTTTAATTGGTTATATGGGAAGCTCTGGCTCAGCAACTGGACCACATCTTCATTTCGAAGTCTGGGTTGGTAAACCTTGGCATTCAGGTAGTTATCGTTTTAATCCATGGAATGTGTTAAGATGAAAATTAAAATAGTTGCGAGTAGTAGCAATGGTAATTGCCTTTATCTCGAATTGGATAATACTCGCTTTCTAATTGATGTCGGCGTTAATTGTTCAGTTATTGAAAATAATAAAATCAATCTTAATTTGGTTGATTTTATTTTAATTACGCATGCTCATAATGATCATGTTAGTGGGTTAAGAAGTGTTTTAAAAAAATATCCGATTAAAGTTTTATTAGGCCAAAAAACTCATCAAAAATTAGATTATGTTAGAAATCATTCTTATTTAGATAGTTTAAATGAAATAAAAAATCTAAAAATCTATTCATTTTATACATCACATGACGTGAATGAATCGTTTGGTTTTGTGATTGAAGATGAAAAAGAAAGCGTTGTTTATTTAACGGATACAGGATATATTAGTGAAAAAATAAAAACGATGATTAAAAACAAAACAACTTATATTTTAGAAAGTAATCACGATGTTGAAATGTTAATGAATACCAAAAGACCATATCATTTAAAAATGCGGATCTTAGGTGATAAGGGCCATTTATCTAATCACGATTCAATTAATTGCTTATGTGAAATAATTGGTATTGAGACAAAAAAAATCGTTTTAGTACATCTTAGTGAAGAAGCAAATGATCATCACAAAGTGCTAGATATGATCACAAAAAAGAATATCAAAGTTCCAGTAACAATTGCTAATAAAGAAGGAAATGAGTTAATTGAAATATGATTAAAATAATATGTGTTGGTAAGATGAAAAAGGAATTAAAAATGATTGTTGATGATTATTTAAAAAGAATTAATCGCCATCATAAAACTGAAATAATTGAAGTTGCTGATAAAGGATTAGTTTATGAAAAAGATTTAATTTTTAAAAAAATAAAGCAAGATGATAATGTCTTTATTTTTGATAAAGAAGGAAAAACTTATTCTTCAATTGATTTTAGTAAATTAATTGAAAAAGAATTAGCAACTAGTGCTAATC
>CAYGGG010000044.1:0-6403 GCA_964349455.1 uncultured Muribaculaceae bacterium
GGCTGTGTAAATTTAACTGTGTAATTTCAGTTTTTATTTACTCCTTCTCTATATTTATGATTATACCATATTTTTTTATAATTGCAAATGTTTTTCTACTCGCTTGTCATACATTTCAATTAATTCATTTAATATATAACTCCAATTTGCTTTTGTTGAACGATTCCATTTTTTTCTTAATTCCTTTATTCTTAAATATATCACTTTTGATAACGCTTCTTCACTAACGAAACATCCTTTATTATTTGTTACTTTTTTTAAGCTTGAATTAACGGCTTCAATTGCATTGGTTGTATATATCATTTTTCTTATATATTCACTATAATCAAACAAACCTAGCAAATGATTTTCATTGATCATATATTTTTTTATTAATATTTTGTTTTTTTGATATTTTGTCACAAATGCTTCGCTTGCAGCTTTTGCTTCTTCTAAGTTAGCCGCTTTATAAATTTGTTTTAAATCTTCACAAATTATTTTCCATTCTTTTCTTGGTGCACATTTTGTTAAACTTCTAATAATATGAACAATACATCTTTGGTGGTTGGTTTTGGGATATACTTCTTCTAATATCTCTTTAAAACCTGCTACACCATCACTGCTTAAGAATATAATATCACCTACACCCCTTTCTTTTAATTCTTCTAGTATGCTATACCAAAAACTAGATGATTCGCTATCACCAATCCAAAAGCCTAAAACATCTTTTTCACCTTTTAGATTTATTCCTAGCGCCACATATAATGCCTTTTTTTTACTCGTTCCGTTTTCCCTTACACTAACATATAAACAATCCATATATACAAATGCATATATTTTTTCTAGTTTTCGCATTTGCCATATAATTACTTCCTCATTTACCATACTAGTTGCTTCGCTTATGAATTCTTCATTTATTTTAGTACCATAAATATTTTCAAGAATCTCTTTAATATCGCGAATGCTATTTCCTTTAGCATATAGCAATGTGATTTGCTCTGCTAGTTCTGTTATTATTCTTTTTCTTTTGGGAATTATAATTGGATTAAAACTTGCTTCACGATCACGTGGTACGGTCACTTTAAATTCACCATGATTAGTTTTGACCTTCTTAGTTCCAACTTTTCCATTTCGCCTGTTATTATTCTTTTTTGTTATATGACTTCCTTTTTCATAATCCATATGATGTTCAAATTCTTTATTTAATAATTGTTGAATTAATTTTTTGCGTAATTCTTCTAAAGCTTGATTTACATCGCCCATTGTTTTCATATCGATTTCTTTTAATAGTTTTTGCGTAACTTCTTCGATTTGTGCTTCTTTTTTTGTCATATCATTTCATATATCCTTTCTGCTAATTCACAATCCATTTCATTTATTATGATATCCCATTTTTTATAACTAGGATGCCACTTCATTTCTTCTTCTTTTAAAATTTCGAGTGTTTTTAACTGTAATTCACAAACAGAATCAAACAACCTTATTTTTTTTAATTTCCATCTAATTCTGTTTCGCATTTTATTATAACTATCGGTGTTAGCGGTTATTTTTCTTGCTTGATGACTATATTTAAACATTTTAAAAATTTCATCAATATATTTATTTATTACCATTATTAATAATTTATTATTCTCATAATCTTTTATTAACTGGTTATAAATTAACCCGCCCTCTTTTTTTTCCTTTGCACGATATATTCTGCCAATTTCCCTCATTATAACACGGTGTTGTTTCCTGGCGATATATTGGTGCGTTTTATTATAGAATTCTATTAATGAAGGCGCATATATTGTTTTTGGATAATGCATTTTAAATACTTTTTTCAGCCATTTATTATTTATCATCGATACCATAAATATTTCTTCAACGCCTCTTTTTTTTAAATCAGAAAAGGATCTTAACCAATAACCAGTATTTTCTTCTTCTGGCGAATACAAACCCAGTATTTCTTTATATCCTTTCAAATTCAGCCCAATAAATATATACATTTTTTGTTTCTTAATTTGCTCGCTCTTTCGCACATAAACTTCTTCTTCTAATATAAACACATTAACATATAATTTTTCTAATTCTTTTTTGTTCCAATCAATTATTTCCATTTTTTCACTAAAAAACTGTGTTTTCAAATTTACACAGTTAATCTAACACAGTCTAATACTCCTGAATAATAATTTTGTAAATAAAAACGACTAATTTTTTAGTCGTTTGTCAAGTTCCTTGATCAACTTTACAATATCATCTTTGTTTTTTAACTTTGTCCCACTAGCATACATATGACCACCGCCACCAAACTGTTCAGCAACATCATTGATCGCTGGTCCTCTAGATCTAATTGAAACTCTAATATTTTCATTATTTTTATCCTCAGAAAAAATAACCCAAATGTAAACTCCTTCAACAAAATTAAAATTATTAATCATATTGCCAGCAGTTGCTGGATCAACTTTATGTTCTTTTAAAATTTGATCGGTTAAGTAGATGTGTGCTAAACCGTTTTCGGTAATTTCAAGATTAGTCGCAATATATCCTTGAAACTTTAATTCTTTTAACGATCTTTCATATAACTTACCATATAAATCCATTGGCTCAATATCGGCTTGTTCAACTAAATTAGCTACCGTTTTAAATAATTTAGCAGGATTTTTAGTAAACAAAAAGCGATTTGAATCAGCAACTATTCCCATAAATAAATTTTCAGCAATTTTTTTAGTTATTTTTAGTTTTGTATTTAAAATTAATTCAACAATCATCTCAGCCGTACTACTAGTTTCTTCATCAATCCACTCAATATCAGCAAACTTTTCCATCAAGGGGTGATGATCAATTTTTATTTTAAACGAGAATTCATCTTCCTTTATCCCATCAATTCGCTTAAAATCTGGCACATCTAAAGCAATCAACAAACTGTTTTTCATTTTTTCTGGACTGATTTTATCTGATTTTCCATAATGAGCATAGCGAATTGGATAACTACCAACAGCATATACTTCTTTATTCGGAAATGTTTCTAAAATTGCTTCACGAAGTGCAAATTGGGAAGCTAGGGCATCAGGATCTGGTCCAACATGTCTTGCAATAATAATTGTTTGATGCTTTTTAATTTGGTTAAAAATTTTTCTTTTCATCTTTCCTCTTTCTATCTAATTAAACGATAAGTTTCTTTAGCAATCATCAATTCTTCATTAGTTGGGATTACTAACACTTGAATTTTTGATTTTCTTTGATTTATCCTAAGTTCATTATTAAAATTAGCTGAATCATCTAACTTAACATCAAAAACATTCAATTTTCTAATAATATCATCACGAACAACTGGCGCATGTTCACCAATCCCACCTGAAAACACGATTGCATCAATTCCTTCTAAAAAAACATAGTATTGTGCAATATAAGCGACAATTGCATTAATAAATTTATGATAGGCCAGCATTGCACGCCGATTATTTTTAACAACTTCTTTTTCTAACTCGCGCAAGTCTCGATAACCACTTAAACCCAAAAGACCACTTTCATTATTTAATATTTCTATAACTTGTTCAAATGTTTGATTTGTTTGTTTCATCACATAAGGAATAATTGTAAAATCAAGATCGCCACTTCTTGTTTCCATTATCAAACCTGAATTTGGTGTGAAGCTCATTGAAGTATTAACACTTATGCCATTTTTAACTGCACTAACGCTTGAACCACTCCCTAAATGGCAAATAATAATTTTTTTATTTCGACCGATTACTTCACTTGCTTTTTCAGTTAAGTATTGATGACTTATGCCATGAAAACCGTATTTTCTAATTTTTAAATCTTGAAACCATTCAAATGGAACGGGGAAGATATATTCAACCGGATGAAGCGTTTGATGAAAAGAAGTATCAAATACCGCCACCATCTTTGCATTTGGATTAATATTTTGAAAAGCCCTAATTCCTTCTAAATTAGCTGGATTATGAATTGGTGCTAATGGAATATATTTTTTTATATCTTCAATAACCTCATCATCAATTAAAACTGGTTTTAAATATTTTTCACCACCATGAACAACGCGATGACCAATTGCAATTATTTCACTTACATCTTTAATAATATTTCGTTCAATTAAATCACGAATTAAATAATTAACGATTGTATCATTAATAATGCGAACTCTTTTTTCAAATTTCTCAGTGTCCGTTTTTAAACCGTACATATAAGCACCAACGATTTCTTCAAACATTCCTTGTACTAGAACTTTTTCTTCGGGCATTTCAAATAATTGGAACTTAACGGTTGAACTACCAGCATTAATTGCTAATATTTTCATATTTCCTCCTAATCACGTTTTTTCATATGAGGGAATAAAATTACTTCACGAATTGATTCACTTCCGGTTAATAGCATCACTAACCGATCAATACCAATCCCCATTCCACCTGCTGGAGGCATCCCATATTCTAAAGCTTCCACATAGTCAACATCCATTTCGGTTGCTTCTTCATTACCAAGTTCTTTTTCCTTAACTTGGTTTTCAAATCGTTCATATTGATCAATTGGATCATTTAGTTCCGTAAACGCATTTGCGTACTCATTACCACAAATGAATAATTCAAACCGCTCGGTAAATCTTTCATCTTTGCTTTTTTTAGCCAGAGGACTTATTTCAATTGGGTGACCATAAATAAAAGTGGGCTCGATTATTGAGGCCTCAACATATTTTTCAAAAAAATCATTAATAATATGACCATACCCATAGTGTGGTTCGACTTCAATATTATGTTCTTTTGCTAACTTTTTTGCTTCTGTTAAAGTCATATTTTCAAAAAAATCGATTTTTGTTTTTTCTTTTATCGCTTCAACCATATGTAGTCTTTTAAAAGGAGCTTTTAAAGATAAACTATGTCCACAATAAGTAATATCATAATGACCAATCGTGCTCTTTGTGACATAATCAAAAATCGCTTCTGCTAAACTCATCATGCCATCCATATCACTGTAAGCTTTATATAATTCAATGGTTGTAAATTCAGGATTGTGAGTTTTATCCATACCTTCATTACGAAACAAGCGACCAATTTCATAAACCGCGTCCATTCCGCCAACTAATAATCTTTTTAAGGGCAGTTCGGTTGCAATTCGCAAATACATATTAATCCCTAACGTATTATGCTTTGTAATAAATGGTCTAGCAGCAGCGCCACCACTAATTGTTTCTAGAATTGGCGTTTCAACTTCAACATAACCAATGTTATCTAAGTAGTTTTGAATTGCGCGAATAATTTTTGGTCTTAAAAAAGCAATTTCTCGCGCTTTTTCATTCATAATTAAATCAACATACCGTCTTCGAAACCGTTCTTCAATATCAATTAAACCATGATACTTCTCTGGTAATGGTCTTAAACTTTTTACAAGATGCAAATACTGATTTGCTTTAACGCTTAATTCACCAACCTTTGTTTTAAAAACAATTCCTTTGATAGCAACAATATCACCAAGATCAGCATCTAAAAACATTTGATAATTATCAATTTGATCTTCACGGACATATATTTGAATTTGACCAAATTTATCTTGAATATGCATAAACCCAGCCTTGCCCTTGTCTCTTTTTGTCATAATTCGTCCAGCGATCAATACTTCACGATTTGTTTCTGCTAATATTTCTTGATCAATATTTTCAAATTCCGCTTTTAATAATTTGCTATTGGAATTAACATCAATTCGATGTCCAAACGGATCAATTCCTTGATCCTTTATTTTTTTTGCTTTTTCTCTTCTTACTAATTCTTGTTCTGAAAATTCTCTCATTTTATCTCCTCTTCAAATATAATTTCCGTATTACTCCATATATCTTGTAACCCCTTGCTGTCCTTATTTAATAATATCATAAAAATACTTTTTATGTTAACTATAAATTGAATTATTCCTAACAAACTTAAAATCGCAAAATAAACAAAACTAGATACCGCAAACAACAACAATAAACCAATCATCGTATATAAAAGTGCATTAACAACCGCTGCTCTAATAAATAACTGTTTTAGTGTTAAATGATCACTTTTTATTTTAATTCCAACTAACGATTGACCAATTGTTTTTTGTTTCATCTTCGGAATAATAATAAAAAAGAAAACAATTAAAAGCATTGAAACTGATGTGTAATAAACATTTGCTTGATCCATTTCTGTGCTTAAGTTGGCTATTTGCTTAATGTATTGTTTTTCGCCGATTTCGTTTCGGATAAACGATTCAGTAATTAATCCACTTTGATCACGATAGTCTTTTGTTTCAGGCATATAAATTTGAATTATTATTAGGATTAAACTAATAATTAAAATATCAATTAAATATGCCAGTCCTCTTTTATATACAATTGGTTTCATTTTTTCGCTCCTTATACATTTTGATTAATAAATCAAAATGGGATCCTGCTGTGGATGTAGTAGTTCAAAGG
>CAYGGG010000045.1:0-6139 GCA_964349455.1 uncultured Muribaculaceae bacterium
ACAATTCGTTTGCCAAAAACATCATATACTAAACCACTTTTAAAAGAAACCCATAAATAAATAATTGTACCAATTACTGAGAAAATAAACACTTCCCGAATTGCACCCAGTTTATTAAGTTCGGCAATTGGAATAAATAAATTGGCAATTTTCAAAACAATCATCATTATTGCCACGATTACAAAAGTCTTAACAAAATTTTTATATTGTTTTAAAATATTGAAATTATATTTCTTAGTTAACATTACAATTAAGAAGATAATGGCACTAATTTGAATTATCATTGTTAAAAGAATTGACGAATAATATAATGGCCATGATAAAGAATCAAACAGTTTCATCATTGGGATATTTAATAAACTTTTAAAAACAACCACGGCAATTACTGTTCCCAATGCATATTTTGTATTATTCATTATTTGAAAAGTATTAACCAAAACTGAAAAAACCGAAAAAATTATGGCCTGGAAAACATATAATTTAAAAATAGTAATACTAAGCGGGTCATAACTATAAAAAATAATCCAAACTGGTTGTACTAAAAAATAAATTCCTAATGTCATTGGCAAACCAATAAAAATAAGCGCTTGCAATGTTTGATTAATTTTTAAATTAATATCGGCGTAATTTTTTTTTGCATACGAAGCAGATATATTTGGAATCAAACTAATTGTAATTCCCATTGAAATTGAAATAATAATCATGTTTAATTTGTTTCCTAAGCTATTCATAATTCCCAAAGTTACTTCGGCAATTTCTGATTGTCCTAAACTAACCATTGTTCTAACAACTGTTAGCGTATCAACTAAATATAATCCCGATTTAAAAACATCAATAAATACAAAAGGCATTGCATAAGTAATAATACGCAAAATTAATTGTTTATTTGTAACTGCTTTTTCTTCAGCGGATGGTAATTCATCTCTGAGTAAATCTTTTCGATGTTTTTTTATTTTTCGAAGCAAATAACCATAGGCAACAACCGCCCCCATTGATGCGCCAACTACTGCTGCGCCAACTCCAACTTCAATGTTATAGCCCATTCCTTTAATTAACACAAAACTTCCAAATGTGATAATAGCGACTCTCACAACTTGCTCTAATAAAGTCGCCATACTTGTTAAATAAATAAATCGATGGCCTTGCAAATAGCCTTTTGTAACACTAAATACTGGTACAATTAAAAAAGCAAGCGAAATTAATCTAATAACCATTGTCACTTCTTCAATTGTATTTCCGCCTCTAAGTTCACCCAAAATGATTCTTGCTAAATGGGGTGCAAAAATAATTAAAACAAAAAAACAAATTATTCCTAAAGAAATAATTAAAGTTGCTGCCAATTTATATATTCTTTCTTTTAAATTAAAAAAACCTAACGCATTATACTCACTTACAGTTCGACTAATCGCAATTGCAATTCCGCTAGTAGATAAACTAAGAAATATCGCATAAATACTATAAGCATATCCATATAAAATACTGCCCTTCATTCCGACCATACTATAAAAAGGAATAATATAAACTATTCCTAAAACCTTAACAATAAAAATTACTAAGGTAGCAATAAAAGCCCCTTCAATAAATCCCGATTTTCGCATATCTCCCCTAATCCCTTAATATTTTTTTTATTTTTTTATAATCTGGGCAGTACTTTGCCACTAATTGCCAAAATTTTTCGCTATGATTTAAATGAACCAAGTGACATAATTCATGAATAATTACATATTTTATCACACTATTAGAAAAATTGACTAATTCTGAATTTAAAGTGATTATTTTTTTTGCTTTATGACAAACACCCCACCTTGTTTTCATTTTTCTTATTTTCAATTGCGGGTAAAATATTTTTTCGTCAAATTTATTATAACACTCATATAATAGATCTTTAAAATATAATTGAATTTCACTTTTATACCACTTATCAAAGATTATTTCATTTGGATATAAAATTTTGTTATTTGAAACCTCTACTTTTTTTAGTTGAGGGATTAAAATTCGTTCACACTTCATACCACGATAATAATAATTTAACAATTTTTCTTTTTTTTGTTTTTCAAGCAATCCATTTATTTTTTTTTCATTTCGATCAATTAAATCTAACAAATCATTCCTTTTCGAATAAAGAGAAGTAGTGATTACTACTTCCATATCATTTGAAATTCGAACATAACTATTTTTATTGTTTTTTCTATCAATAACAACATCAAAACTTTTATGCTTAAATTTTTCCGTCATTATAATAAATGCATCATCACCGATAGTGCTAATCCAACTCCAGCAAACACTAATAATAATTTATAAATATATTTAAGCCATTTACAATATGAAATATCAAGCATTGAAAGCCCGACAACTAAGAATCCACTTGTTGGCACAAATAATAATCCCAAACCATAAAATATAGTAATTGTTAAAGCGATAAAAGAATTCGCTGTAACAACTGCAGGAGCAGCAAAATTTGTCGTTGCAAAAATCATTTCGCCCATATTATTATAAAAAAGTGAACCAATTAATGAAGAAAAAGCATACGCAATCACTTCAATATCTTGAAAAAGATTAAAGAAAAAACCAACAATAGAATTATATATATTTGATTCTCCCTGGGTAATCATAATCGAATAATATGCAATCAACGTTAAACCAAAAAATAGTGCTGGCTTAATCATTTGCTTGGCACCCCAAATAAATCCTTCAGATACTTTCACGTACTTCATTTGAAAAATAAACATAATTACTAGAATATACAAAAATAAAATTACTGAAATATCATAAATTGACCATGAACCAAATGCATTAAAATTACCTAAAATTTTTGAAGCATATTCATTTTGAGTGATGCTTTCTGAAGCTTGCTGGACTGCCTCAATGTTAAAAGCGTAAAACCAATCATACATAACCACAGCTAAAAAAGCAATGAAAACAATTGAAATAATCGATAAAATTCTAATCTGCTCTAATTTTGTTTTTCCCTTTTTTTCTTCATATAAAGGGATCATTTCTTTTTTCTTTTCTTTCCTTTTATTAATCCACATTAAGTACAAACCAGTAAATAATCCTAGAACAATCAATTTTTCAATCAAATTATTTGAAAACTCAATCTCATAGTAAAATTTAAATGTTGAAACAATAATAGAATGAAAAATTCCAACCATATTACCAATTAACATTGCACCAATTGTTACTGCTAATGCTGTTATTTTATCATGCTTATTAACTAAAACGACAGCCATAAAAAACGGCACCAAAACAAATAACAATAAAAAATTCCCCGTAATCGTTCCCATTAATACAAAAAACAATGTAACAATCAAAACCGTTTTATCCCCAAGTCTTTTGGCCATTCTTTTTACCATGTCATCATAAATTCCCGTTTGATTAAGAACGCCATATAACCCTCCAACAAGCAAAAAGAAAAATACAAAATGACTTGCATTAACAATTGAGGCCAATGGTGCTCTAAGAATATCAAAAAAACCAAGCGGAACAATTGCTTCGCCCCACATTAATGTCCCTTCCAAAAAAGATCCTGGCTTTATTATCCACGACAAAACAATTAAAAAACAAAACAATAAAAACAAAACTCCTAAAATATCATACTTCTCAAAAAAACCTTTAACTTTCTTTTTCATAAACATAAATCCTCCCTATAATCCCCTTCTTCTTAAAAAAGTTGGAATTTCCTCTTCTTTTTCAATTTTTTTAATATCTTCTTTTAAATCTTCTCTAACCGTATGCTCATAAATATGTTTTTGATTAGAACAATCATCAAATCCGGTTGCAATCACCGTTACAATAATTTCATCATTTAAATTTTCATTAATAACTGCTCCAAAAATGGTATTCATCTCGGTATTAGCTGATGATCTAATTTCTTCTGCCGCCTCTTCAACTTCAAATAAAGTTAAATTTGCACCTCCAGTTACATTAATAATTGCATCAGTTGCCCCACGAATACTCGTTTCTAACAATGGACTTGAAACGGCTTCTCTTGATGCTTCGGTCGCTCGATTCTCACCAATTCCAATTCCAATTCCAATTAATGCCGTTCCTCGTTTTTCCATAATTGCTTTAACATCAGCAAAATCTAAATTAATTAATCCAGCGACGGCAATCAAATCAGAAATAGATTGAACCCCTCTTCTTAAGACATTATCTACTTCTCTAAATGATTCAAGTAATGGCGTTGTTTTATCAATAATTTCACGTAAACGATCATTTGGAATTACAATTAAGGTATCAACTTTTGTTTTTAAATCCTCTAGACCTTGTAAGGCCTGTTCCATTCTTTTTCTGCCCTCAAATGAAAATGGTTTCGTTACTATTCCAACCGTTAACGCTCCTAACTCTTGTGCAATTTCAGCAATAACCGGGGCTGCTCCCGTACCAGTTCCGCCACCCATCCCACAAGTAATAAAAACCATGTCTGAACCCTCTAACACTTTTTTAATTTGCTCTTTTGATTCTAGTGCAGCTGCTTTTCCCACTTCAGGATTTGCACCGGCACCAAGACCATGAGTCAATTCAACACCTAATTGAATCTTAACTGTTGCTTTTGAGTTGTTTAAAACTTGTAAATCAGTATTGGCAACAATAAACTCTACTCCTTTAACACCTGATTCAATCATTCGATTAACAGCATTATTACCACCGCCACCAATACCAATCACCTTTATTTTAGCCAACTGATCCATTTCTAAACCTAACATATTTTCCTCCTATTCATTAATGAAAAATCCAAAAACCCGACTTAAGGTTGACGAACCAATAACATCATTTCTTTTAACTTCCGCTATTTCTTCTTGCTCAGAAACACTTAACATCGAATATGTTTTTCCCCTCAAATTTAATTTATTAATAAAATATACAACATTTCCAATTGCTGCTGAATATTTATTATTTCTTGCTCCTAAAACCTTAACTTCACCAATCTCGACCGTTTTATCAAGAACCTCTTCTGCTATCATTTGTAAATTAAATAAATGACTACTACCACCTGTAATTATTATATAATGCATTTTCTTATTAGTCAAAGAAAATATTTCTTTTTTTGCTAATTCTAATATTTCTTCCATTCTCGACATAACTACTTCTGACAATTCGAATTGATTAACCTTTATTATTTCGCCTGCTATATTTTCAATTTCACGGATATCGTTCACTGAAGCTAACCTTCGATGAGCAACAGCAAACTTTTCTTTTAATTTACTTGCATTATTTAATGAAAGTTTAAAAATATAAGCAATATCACTATCAATGTTCCTCCCGCCCAAGGGAATTACTTCACCTCTTACAATTATACCACGATTATAAACTGATACCGTTGTAATTTCAGCACCAATATTTATGACCGCTCCAACATCTAGTGAATTATCCTTACTCCGAAAAGCATAACCGTCCCCAGTTCCATTAATTGAAACATCAACCACTTCAATTCCAGCCTCTTCAATTAAACTCACAACTGAGTATAAATTTTTCTTTGGCGTTGTCACTATTATACTACGACATTCAAGTGTTTTGCCAGACAATCCCTTTGGGTCTTTTATTTCCGATCTTTCGTCAACCGTAAAATCGATTGGCAAAATTGAAATTAGTTCATGATCGGCCAACACCTTGCCCTTGATTGATTCTTTTAAAATATTATTTATATCTTCTTCATTAATAATCTCATTTACAACTCCTACATTAACCTTACTGTACCCATAATTAGCATAGTGTGAGGGGATTGAAGCTAACACCTTTTTAATTTTAATTCCTAATATCGCTTCAACATCACTAATCGCCGATTTTAATGCAGTTAAAGCCGCAACTCCATTTGTAATCAATCCTCTTTTAACTCCTGAAGACTTAACTGATGAAGCAGCTAGCAAATTAAGTCGATTTCTATAAAGTTCTAAAACAACAACTTTTATTGTATCAGAACCAATATCGATACTTGTATATATCTTCTTCACCATATCAACTCCTACATTTTAAATTATACTATATTTTTTTTAAAAATAAAAGAATTTTATTTAAAAACATTAAAATACTCGCCAGCATCTAAATTTAAAATTCCTTTTTTGTCGCCATGTGTTTCAATAATATTTTTCATAATAATTAAATAATTATTTAAAGTCAGAAATTTTTCGATGTTTATATA
>CAYGGG010000046.1:0-5998 GCA_964349455.1 uncultured Muribaculaceae bacterium
GTTGAAAGGCTAATGCGATGAAAGTAATAATTCAAAGAAGTAAAAAATCAAGTGTTACATTCAAGCAAACCAAAAATACGATTAGTAATGGAATGGTTGTCTTAGTTGGATTTACTAATGGCGATAATATTGATAAAATTGATTATGTTGTCAATAAAATGTTAAATTTACGAATTTTTGATGATGAGAATGGAATAATGAATAAATCATTATTAGAAGTTGGTGGTAACATTTTAAGTATTTCACAGTTTACTTTATATGCAAATACTGAAAAAGGGCGAAGGCCAAGTTATATTGATGCGCTAGAACCAATTAAAGCAGAAGAATTATATAACCTATTTAATCAAAAGATTAAAGAGAAAGGAGTTATCGTTGAAACTGGATTGTTTGGCGCCGAAATGATTTTAGAAATAACAAATGATGGTCCAGTAACAATTATAATTGAGAGGTGAGAAAATGATTAATAAAGCAAAAGGAACTTATGATGTTTATGGCGATTATGGAAAAAAGTTTTTGTACTTAGAAATGCTTTGGCAAGTATTGATGAAAAAATATAATTATCAATATATTAGAACGCCAATTTTTGAAGCAAGCGAAGTTTTTTTAAGAGGTGTTGGAGCAACAACTGATATTGTCAATAAAGAAACATATACTTTTTTAGATAGGGGCAATCGTAGCATCACTTTAAGGCCTGAGGGGACAGCAGCAGTTGTTAGGAGTTATATTGAGAACAAAATGGAAAACAGTCCCATATCACCACTTAAATTGTGGTACTATGGATCAATGTTTCGTTATGAACGACCACAATCAGGAAGATTTCGCGAATTTTATCAATTTGGGGTTGAAGTTTTAAAAGGTGAATCACCAATGATTGATGCGGAAGTGATTAGTATTGCTGTTAATTTTTTGAAATTACTCGGTCTAAAAGGAATTAAAGTTAATCTTAATACTTTAGGTGATTTAGAATCAAGAAAAAATTACAATCAGGCATTGTTTGATTATTTTAAAAAGAATGAAGATAAATTGTCTTTAGAATCAAAAAAAAGATTAAAACTAAATCCATTGAGAATTCTAGATAGTAAAGAAGAGGAAGATCAAATTATAATTAATGATTGCCCAAAAATGAGCAAATTTTTAAATGCGAAAAGCAAAGATTTTTATCAACAAGTAAAACAATACCTTGATTTAATGGGGATTGATTATCAAGAAAAAGAAAACTTAGTTAGAGGACTGGATTATTACACTCATACTGTTTTTGAGATAGAAGCTGATATAAAAGGATTTGGGGCACAAAATATTTTATGTGGTGGTGGGCGATATGATGGGCTAGTAAAAATATTAGATGGACCAGATACAAAAGGAGTTGGCTTTGCACTTGGAATTGAACGGATTATTCTTGCGCTAGAACACGAACAAATTGATATAGTAGATGAATCATTAGAAGTATATGTTATTTCATTGAGTGAAAAAGAAAATAAATTTGCTTTAAAATTAACTTCCGAATTAAGAAGTGATGGTTTTAATGTTGAAATGGATATGTTAAATCGTAATCTAAAAAATAATTTTAAATATAGTGAAAAGTTAAACGCTAAATTGGTTATTATTATTGGTGAAGAAGAAACAAAAAGTAATATTTTAACAGTAAAATCAAATCTAACTAAAGAAGAATATAAAATTGAATATGAATATATTACCAATTTTCTAGAAGAAAAGTTAGGAGAAATTGATGTTAAAATTTAATAATGAGTTTACAATTAAAAATTTAAATGAAGAAGTTTTATTTAAAGGGTGGGTTAATACCGTAAGAAATCTTGGCGGTTTGCTTTTTATTGATTTAAGAGATCGTTCCGGAATAATTCAAATTGTCGTAAAACCAGATAATTCTTTTTATAGTTTAGCTGAAAAATTAAGAAATGAAGACGTAATAGAAGTAGTGGGAAAAGTTGTAAAAAGAGAGAAAACCAATTTAAAAATTAAAAATGGTGATATTGAAGTAGAATTAGATAGTTTAAAAGTTTTAAGCAAAGCAAAAGAATTGCCATTTGATTTAAAAAATGAAAATACATTTGAAGATACAAGATTAAAATATCGTTATTTAGATTTAAGACGAGAAAAAATGAAAACCAATTTAATGTTAAGACATAAAATTACTAATATTATTCGTAATTATTTAGATGGATTTGGTTTCATTGATGTTGAAACACCAATTCTTACTAAATCAACACCTGAAGGTGCTAGAGATTATTTAGTTCCATCAAGAGTCCACCAGGGCAATTTTTATGCCTTACCGCAATCACCACAATTATTTAAACAATTATTAATGATTGGTGGCATTGAAAGATATTATCAAATTGCAAAATGTTTTCGCGATGAAGATTTAAGAGCTGATCGCCAGCCCGAATTCACGCAACTTGATATCGAAATGAGTTTTATTGATGAAGAGGATATCATTGAATTAGTTGAAGGATTGTTTAAAAGATTGTTTAAAGAAGTATTAAATTTAAATATTACTGAACAATTTGAAAAAATGTCTTATCAAAAAGCAATCGAGTTATATGGTTCTGATAAACCTGATTTAAGAATTAATATGATAATTGATGATATTAAAGAGGTGTTTAAAGATACTAAATTTTCACTTTTTAATACAAAAAAAGAAATCAATTGTTTAAGATTAGAACAAATAATTTCAAGAAAAAAACAAGATGAATTAGTTGATTTTGTTAAAATCCATGGCTTAAATAATTTATTTTTTATTAATTATGAAAAAAATGA
Organism: uncultured Muribaculaceae bacterium; assembly: GCA_964349455.1. Taxonomy (GTDB): domain Bacteria; phylum Bacillota_I; class Bacilli_A; order RF39; family UBA660; genus CSSED10-109M. Next base: position 2,773 of record CAYGGG010000046.1, read on the forward strand.
ATTAAAAGGAAGCATTGTTAAAAATTTAAGTGAAATTGAACAAAAAGATTTAATTAAAAAATTAAGTTTAAAAGAAGATCAAACAATTATTATTGCAATTGACCAAAAAGAAAAAGCAAAAAAAGGACTCGGAGCATTACGGTTAAAACTAGGAAAAGACTACGATTTAATTGAATCCGGATTTAAACCACTTTGGGTAATAAATTTTCCTTTGTTCGAATATAGTCAAATTGAAAAAAGATATACGGCTAGTCATCACCCCTTTACAGCGCCAGTTGAACCAGAATATGTATATGATAAAAAACCTGAAAAATGTTTGGCGAGAGCCTACGATTTTGTTGTTAATGGTTATGAAGTTGGTGGGGGTAGTATGCGAATTAACAGTCCTGAATTGCAAGCAGCGATGTTTAAATTGTTAGGTTTAAAAGAAAAAGAAATCAAAGAAAAATTTGGATTCTTAATTGAAGCATTTGATTATGGTGTCCCGCCCCATGGTGGAATTGCTTTTGGACTTGAAAGAATGGTCATGTTGTTTGCAAATACTGATAACATTAAAGATGTAATTGCTTTTCCAAAAACAGCTAGTGCGACTTGTTTAATGACTAATGCTCCTAATAAGGTAGACCAAAAACAATTAGATGAATTAGGTTTGAAAAGCATACCAAAAAGATAATTTAAATCATTATCTTTTTTTATGATATAATTTAAAAGGTGATTAAATGTATCAAAATGTTGAAAAAAGTATTAAAAAACATATCGTAAAGAAATTTGGAGTAAATTTGTTAAAGCGGTAAAAAGATATCAATTAATTGAAGAGGGCGACAAAATTGCAGTCTGTATTAGTGGCGGGAAAGATTCTTTTTTATTGGCAAAATGTATGCAAGAGTTGCAAAAACATGGTCTTTTTAAATTTGAATTGTTTTTTATGACAATGGATCCTGGTTATAGTAAGGAAACAATTAAAACAATAAAAAAGAATGCGAAAGATTTAAATGTTCCTATTTCTATTTTTAAAGCTCCTATTTTTGAAATCGTAAAAGGTGAAAAAAACAGTTGTTATCTTTGTGCTAAAAAGAGGAGGGGCTATTTATATGATTATGCAAGCAAAAATAACTGTAACAAAATCGCTTTGGGGCACCATTTTGATGATGTCATTGAAACAATTTTATTAAATATTTTGTATAGTGGGGTCCATCAAACAATGATGCCCAAACTATTAAGTAAAAATTTTGAAAAAATTGAATTAATCAGACCACTATACCTAATCGCTGAAAAAGATATTGAAAGATGGCAAAATTATCATCAATTGACTTTTATTAATTGTGCTTGTAATGAAATAAAAAAAGATGAAAGTAGAGTAAAAATAAAAGAATTAATCAGTAAATTAGATAAAGAAAATAAGTATGTTCGAAAAAGTATTTTTAAGGCTAGTGAAAATGTAAATTTAGATGCTTTGTTAGGTTATAAAAAAGAACAAAAATATTATTCTTTTTTAGAAAAATACGATAGTAAGAAGCGAAAAAATATGATATAATTAAAATGCCTGAGAGTATGGGATTATCTATTTGCAAAAAAACCGCTAAGTAAAAACGATCGGGAATCTAACGCAAGAATGGTGTGAATGCTGATATTAATCAGAATCCTAAAATTTTTGTCGAGATACCCACCTGGCAGTTCAGGTTTTAATCGTTTGGATGTCCCTTCTTTTGGGTTTTTTAAAAGAGGTGTTTCAATGGTTGATCAATTATCAGGGCGGATTGTATTTGTTGGCGAAATTAGAAAAGCTTTGCAAGAAAAACTTAATGATAATCATAAAATAATTGCTTTAGATTTAATAAATAGTGAAAATATAAATAATAAGGAAAAAGGAAAGCAGTATATATTTAATATAAAAAAGTTAAGAAAAGAATATAAAAAGATAAAAGTTGATTATGTCATAATTAATTATCAAAGTGTTGAAGAGTACATGAAATATATTATTAAAGATGCGTTATATATTAGTCAAAATAAAGTATTTATTTTAAACGGTGATTTGGAATTAAAAAATAAATATAAACGATATAAATCCGAAAACAAAAAAGAGTATATTGAAATAAATAAACAAAAAGAAAATGTAATAATGGATTATTATTATTTAATAAAAGATACAATTGATGAGTGGCTTAAAATATTAAGTGATGTATTAACAATGTAAAGGTGGCAGATTATGTATTTATGTGAAATCAAAGCACATGGTTTTAAATCATTTGCAAACAGTACAAAAATTATTTTTGATCAAAAAATTACTGGGATTGTTGGTCCAAATGGGAGTGGCAAAAGTAATATTGTTGATGCAATAAAATGGGTATTGGGGGAGCAATCAGTTAAATCACTAAGAGGTGGTTATACAATGACTGATGTTATTTTTTCAGGTACTAAAGAAAAACCACCAGCTAATGTCGCTAGTGTTTCGTTAGTCTTTAATAATGAAGAAAGATCAATCCCACTTGACTATGATCAAGTAGAATTTAAAAGAAAAGTATACCGTGATGGTGAAAACGAATATTTTATTAATAATACAAAATGTCGTTTAAAAGATATTACTGATTTACTATTAGATAGTAATATGGCTAAAGAAAGTTTTAATATAATTTCGCAAGGGAAAATTGATCAAATTATTAATCATAAACCAGTTGACCGGAAAATTGTTTTTGAAGAAGCAGCCGGTGTTTTAAAATACAAAAAAAAGAAAGAAGAGGCACTTCGTAAATTAGAAAAAACAAATGAAAATTTAAACCGGGTTCAAGATATAATGATTGAAATTGAAGATCGCCTAAAGCCCTTAACTAAAGAAAAATCAAAAGCATTAAATTATTTAAAATATAAAGAAGAATTAAATGCCAAAGAAATAGCACTGCTTGCACATGATATTGACGAAATGAATTATCGTTATCAATCAATAAAAGAAAGTTTTAAACAATTATCAGAAAAGCAATTAATGTTGGATAATCAAAATATATTATTAGATGAAACTCAAAAGAGTTTATTAGAAAAAACAAATTTGGATTTAATAGAGTCAAGAAAACAATTAATCGAAAAAATAAAGCTTAGTGAACAATTAAATAGTAAAAAACAAATATTAATTGAACGCAAAAAATATCAAATAGATACTAAAGAATTAGAAATTAAAGTAATTGCTTTAAAAGAAGAATTATTAGAAACTGAAAATCAAATCAAACTATTAGAG
>CAYGGG010000047.1:0-5876 GCA_964349455.1 uncultured Muribaculaceae bacterium
AAATGATCAATTAATTAAACAATTAATTAATAAAGAAGAAATAAAAAAAAAAATTGAATTTTTCGTTATAACTTTTTTTGATCAAGAAACAATAATTCATGAACAAAAAGAGAAGGAAAAAAAAGCGCAAGCATTACAAAGTACTATTACAAGTTACTTAGAAGAAAATGATTTAATTGAAGATGAAGAAGCAGTTATAAAACTAAGCGAACTACTTGCTAATAAATATGTTAATACTATTTTCCCGGTTTATGAACTAGAATTAGTTGAAATTTATTATAATCCAATTAATCGTTTAATCAATAATGTTTTAATTGTTATGATCTTGTTATTGATTATTACATTAAATACTTTATTAATTTTTGAAAAAAAATATATTACAAAAGGATTTATTTATGCTACTATCTTTTTGTTTGTATTTAATTTAATAATAATCTTTAATAAAACTTTCTTTATTAATCAACAAATAAATGATCTTGTTCAATCAATAAAAAACAGTTTTATTTTAAACAATTACTTAATAATTATATTTTTTATAATTATTATATTAGGTATAAACCAAATAAAAAGGAGGAGAAAAAAATGAAAGGATTTACTTTAATCGAATTATTGGCTGTAATTGTAATTCTAGCAATTATTTTATTAATTGCCATGCCCGTCGTCCTAAACGTAATTTCTGAAGCAAGAAAGGGTGGTTTTGAGTCAACAGCTTATGGACTTTTAAAAACCGCTGAAAATGATTATATGCGAAGGAGTTTGGCCGGAAATATTGATGAAACAGTTATCTATTATTTTGACGAAGGGGTGCAAACTGTAGAACCAGAAACTTATCAAAAATTAGAATTTAGTGGAAAACCACCGCTTGAGGGTTATATCAAAGTGTATCAAGATGGAGGAATTGAGGTTGCTTTAACTGATGGAGAATGGGCGATTACGAAAAATAAAGAAAACAAAGAATTCAGTCCTATTTTTTCAAATGAAGGAAATTGTTGTTCTTTACCAGAAGGAGAAGAAGAAGAAGTATTTAGTGGGTTATTGGAAGAAGAAATTATTTCTTGCTTAACAAATTCTTTGTTATGTGAAGAAGTTATACTACCGGAGGGTTATACGGCCGGCAATTGGATTCCGGTTGCTACACATGCTGAATTGTATAATACTCGAGATGCGATTGCTAACACCTATGGAGTCGGAACGATTTGGGAAGGAACATATACGGGTGGTCTTAACAAAAAATATATTCAAGTAGCAAATATTAATTTAGAAAGTTATAGTAGTTGGGAACCAATTGGCAGTCCTTCTAGTAATTTTACGGGTGAATATGATATGAATGGTTGGAAAGTCGAAAATTTTAATATTGATGTTACTGGAACTTCCCTTTATTTGGGTTTGTTTAGATATATTGGGACCGGAGGCAAAGTGATGAATTGTGAGATATCTGGGGATATCGATGCTCATGGAACATCAACAGTTTATGCAGGACTCATAAGTGGATCTAATTATGGTTTAATTTCTAATTGTAAATTATATGGTGGATTAACTGCATCAAATGAAAGCACTACTGCTTGTCGAATCGGTGGAATAACGGGGGATAATCGAGGGACGATTGTTGATAGTATGGCAGATGTTAATGTGACGGGACGATTAATAACGCCAAATCCTTTGCGAAATGGTGCGATTGCAGGTGGAATATCGGGGGAGAATAATAGCGGGATAATTGAGCATAGTTACGCTCTAGGAAATGTATCGGTTCATAGTAGTGATCGACTTCCTTCGGTTGGTGGGCTAGTTGGTTGGAGTATAGGCTCAACTGCTATCATAAAAAATTGCTATGCGAGGGGAAATGTATACAGTAGTTATACTGGTTCCTTTTCTTCGGAACCAAGGTCGGGGGGATTAGTATCACAAACGCAAAATGGATCAACCGTTGAAAATAGTTATGCAACTGGTAGTGCAACCACAAATAAGGGTTCAAGTAAAGGTGGATTAGTTGCAGTTAAAGCAAGTACAACTGATCAAATAATAAATTCATATTATGATATTGAGAGCTCAGGAAATGTAGACAATGGATTGGGAACGCCTTTAACAACACTTCAAATGAAAACTGTTTCTTCTTTTAATAATTGGGATTTTGACAACATTTGGAAAATTGATGAAGAAAATAATAATGGCTACCCATCCTTAAGGTAAAAATAAATTTGAAAAAAATAAATAAGTATGTTAGAATAACAAACAATGATTGAGTAGGTGATAAAGTGAAAAAGATTGAAGAACGAATAAGAGTAATTGTCGTTTATTTTCTGATTATTCTCTTATTACCAGTTACGATTATTGCGCTTTCAGAAGCGGCAAAAGCAGAAAAAGATGCTTTAGAAACAGAGTATAATCGATTAAAGCCGATTGCATTAGATGTAATTGATGATTTAAACTTGTTTTTAAATAATTGTCAATCTCAAATCAGTCCCCACATTTCATTTGATTTTGCCTACGACCTTTACCAAGAATTAAGAGACCGTGATTTTGACGGGGCCCTTGATGTTATTAACACTTATGTTGAATTTGAAGGCCAGTGTTTAACTGATTATAATTTATTAAAAGATAAAATGAATGAGGATATTGATGATTTTAAAGCAATTACAAATGATGTAATTGACTTTATTAAACGTGAAAAAAACAACATGGCCTATAGTGACATATATCCATTTTTAACTGATAATTTAGATATTGCAATTGAGATGGCGAAAGTTGTTGATAATTTTGTTGCTATTTTAGAAGATTCAAGATTTGCGGGAATGGATTTTGAAGCAATTGTTCGTGAAGAATTTGCTAGTCAAGTAGATCGTTTATTTGAAATTCGTGACTATGCGATTGATCGCATTGATAGTGAACTTAATACTAAATTAGATAATGTGCTTGCTTCTGGTATGACTAATGGTGAAAAAATTGAAGAAATGTTAAGATTGATTGGTGTTGCCGAAGATATGCGGGTGGATATGATTAATTTTCATAATGATCTTCAAGCTAGTATAAGTCAAAGTCAGTTAAAACAGTTTGTTACTAATGAAAAAAATCAAGCAGTTAGTGATATTGATGAAATTATTTTAAAGGCAAAAAGAAAATTAATTTTAGAAATCGGAAAAGCTAATTTAGAAAGCCATTTAGGAACGACTGCTGCAACTACTTTGATTAAAGAAGTTTACGGAGTTGATACTAGCGGTAATAATGTTAAAGTTCAAAACAACTATGTTATTATTGAAAACATGTTTAACATTCCAGGATTAGTCGAAAATGTCACTAGTGTCAATTTTGGAACAATTAGTTTTACGGGATTAGTTGGTGGTAAAATCGCAACTGGTTCAAAGATGATTGTAACTGATGGCGAAGCATTAATTGAATATACTTTTATCGTAAAAGGCGATTTGTTAAAAAGAGGCCAATCTGATATTTCTGATTTAACTCGCTTAATTGACCATGTTCTTGGAACAAATACATTAACAGGTATTCAACAATTAGCAGGCGATTTAAATAATGATAATGAAGAAGATATTAGTGATATTGTTAAATTAATTGATTTAATTTTAGGATTATTTGGAGGTAATTAAATGAAGCAATTTTTAAAAATAGGAAGTGTTTTAATTGCGTTTTTGTTTTTAGTAACAATTGTTTATGCAGCAACAGCAAGTACTAGATTAACAACTGCTAGAACAACGGTAAGAAAAGGAGCAACAACCGATATTTATGTTAGAATTGATGCTTCAAATCGAATTCGCGGTGGTCAATTTAACGTTAATTTAAATAATAATAATTTTGAAATTGTTAGCGTTAAAGGGTCTAATACGTTTAGTGTTAGTAAATCTGGTGATTTTTATTTAATATACAAAGTAGAATCGGGTTTTTCGGTTGCTTCAGGCTCAGCGATTGCGGTCATTCGTGTTAAACCAAAATCAAGTGCTGTTGTTGGCTCAAAAACAACTTTAACTGTTTCTAATGTTGCGGTCACCTTAGAAGGGTCTTATGATACTATTTCAGCAGGCTCAAAAGCAATTTCTTTAACAGTTGGTGAAGCTATTGTTGAAACAACTTTATCAGATAATAATTATTTGAAAAGTTTATCATCAGAGGTAGTTGAAATTCCATTTGATAAAAATCTATTAGATTATAGTGTAATTGTTCCAAACTCAGCGACGAGTTTAGATTTAAAAGCTGAGGTAGAAGATGAAAAAGCAACTTATTTGATTAATGGCGATAAAGATTTTAAAGTTGGTACTAATTTGATTGAAGTTGTTGTTACGGCTGAAAATGGTGCTACTAAAACGTATACTATTACTGTTGAAAGAGATAGATCAGATAACAATAAGTTAAAAAGTTTAGAAATTAAAGATTTTGAGATTGATTTTAAAAATGATCTTTATCAATATCAAATCAACACTGATGATAAGGATTTAACTAAATTAGAAATTTCTTTTGAAACCGAAGACGAAAATGCTAAGACAGAAATAATTGGTAATGAAAACTTTACAATTGGCAAAAATCAAGTTATAATAATAGTAACAGCTGAAAATGGTGATACCCAAACTTATGCAATCACCGTTAACATTACTGATGGCAGTATTATTAAAGAAGCAAGTAATGTGAATCTATTTGTAGTCATCTTAGCGATTATCTTGAGTATGATTGTAATAGGACAGTTGTATTTTATTTATACTTGGAAAAGAAATCATCAATAAGGAACTATGACAATCAGTCATAGTTCTTTTTTTAAAAAAAGGAGATGATATGATGTTATGTGGTTTGTGCCAAAAGAAAAAAGCAGTTATTAATTTTTGTGGGGAGGTCGATCTTGGAATATGTGTAGATTGTCGTAATTTTTTATACAAAAAAAACATTCGTAATCATTATGGTGGTCAATTGTATGAGTTTGTTAGGTTAATAAAATATTTAAGAGAAGCCCAACAAACTCCTAAAGTGTATAAAGCAAAAATGAAAAAGAAAAAAGTATGCGCTTAACAATTGACTTATTAAAAATTATATAATATAATGATTAGGCATGACATCCGCAGTGGATTTTATAATTTAAAACGTGTTTATTACCTTTATGGGTTATTGGTAACTAGCTGCAAAGCGAAAATATTTAAATAAACACCCTTTAGATGGATAGAAGACCTCGATTATTGCAAAATAGAAGGAGGGTAATATGTCAAGATACACAGGACCTGTTTTTCGTAAAGCTAGAAGATTAGGTTTTTCGATTTTAGAAACTGGTAAAGAATTAGTTAGAAAACCAAATGTACCAGGACAACATGGTGGAAAAAGAATGAAAAAACTATCAAACTATGCAATGCAATTAAAAGAAAAACAAAAAGTTCGTTTTATGTATGGTGTAAGTGAAAGACAGTTTAAGAAAACCTTTGAAAAAGCAAAAAAAATGAAAGGTGTACTAGGTGAAGACTTTTTAAAGTTACTTGAAAGTCGTTTAGATAATCTAGTATATCGAATTGGTTTTGCTTCAACAAGAAGTGGTGCAAGACAATTAGTTAATCATGGACATGTCTTGGTTAATGGCCAAAAGGTTGATATTCCATCATACCAGGCCAAACCAGGTGATATAATTGCAATTGCACAAAAATCACACAACATGGTTCCAATCTTAACCGCACTTGAAGGACGAACAAGTCGAATCGCATTTGTCACTTTTGATTTGCAAAAGATGGCCGGGACATTTATTAGGTATCCAGAGCGAAATGAATTAAACAATGAGTTTGATATTTCAGTTGTTGTTGAATACTACAGTAAGTAAGATTATTCTTACTTTTTTTTTGCTGAAAAATATGATAGAATAAAATTGGGTGATATTATGGATGCGGAACTAATAAAATTAA
>CAYGGG010000048.1:0-4991 GCA_964349455.1 uncultured Muribaculaceae bacterium
CCTAAAATAGTAATTAAAGATGAAAAAAATTATTATCTTATTAAAGATGATCAAAAAACATATTTTTTTAATATCAAAAAAGATTGTCAATTAGAATTTGTGTTTGATAATTTTATTGGTAAAGTCAATTTAATAATTGACAATAGTAAAGTGAAAATCAATTTTTTACAAAAAAATATAAATAAATTTCATTTAAACATTAAACTAAATAACAGCCAATTAATCGTTAATGGCCTAAATCTTTCAATTAAGGCAGAAATTAAGCAAAAAATTATTTTACAAGATAGTACGATTATCTTAAATGAAAAAAGTTATCCTAAAGAATTAAAACAAAATATGAGAATAGACCACCTAACACCAAATAGTGTTTCAGATGCAAATTGTTTAGGAATTGGTCAAAAAGGGGCTAAATTTGATTTAAAAATTGAAACAAAAATTAAAAAAAGATGTGATGATGCCAAAGCAAAACAAATGCTTAAAATAATAGCTTTAACTGATCAAATCGAAGCTATTTTAAAACCAATCTTAAAAATTAATCATCATCAAGTAACGGGTAGTCATGGCGTCATTTTTAAAAGATTAAAGGAAGAAGATTTATATTATTTATTAACAAGAGGACTAAGTCAAGATGAAGCTAGGAAATTGATTATTCGTGGCAATTTGCTAAAGGATAATGAAAAATATTATCAAGAATTGGAGGAAAGATTATGAATCGAGAAGATTTTCCGATGTTAAAACAACCATACATTTATTTTAATAGTGCCGCCACTACTTATACCCCACAAGTTGTAATTGATAAAATAAACGATTATTACCAAAATTATAATGTTAATTTAGGTAGAGGCGTTAATCAATTGAGTTACCAGGTAACTGAAATGTATGAAAAAGTAAGATTAGATTTAGCTGATTTCTTAAAAATTAATAAAACTAATTTAATATTTGTTCGGGGAACAACCGAAGGAATTAATTTTATTGCCAATCATTTAGAAAAAAAATTAAAAAAGGGTGATCAAATTTTAATTACTAATGAAGAACATCATTCGCTTTTTGTAACAATGCAACAATTAGCTTTAAAAAATAATTTAGAATTTAAAGTAGTTGATTTTGAACAATTAGAAAATAGCATTACTGCTAAAACAAAATTAGTTGCTACAAGTCATTATACGAATGTACTTGGCAAAAGAAGTAATCTTGAAAAATTAGTTAGCTTAAAAAAACAATATCCTTTCGAATTACTAGTTGATGGTGCTCAAGGAATTGTTCATCAATTAATTGATTTAAAAGAAATAGATTATTATACTTTTTCAGGTCATAAAATCTATGGACCTAATGGTGTTGGGGTATTATATGTAAAAGATATCGAAAATTTAACACCATATCATTATGGTGGTGAAATGGTCAATATTGTTCTAGAAGATAAATCAACATTTAAAGAAGCACCATATTGCTTTGAAGCCGGAACAATGATGATTCCAGAAGTATTAGGACTTGGTGAAGCAATAAAATATATAAAAAAAATAGGTTATTTAAAAATAAATAATCATATCAAAAAATTAAGGGATTATCTAATTGTTGAACTAAAAAAAATTGATCAAATGATTATTTATAATGAAACGATTGATTCACACTTTATCACCTTTAATATTAAAAATATTCATGCTCATGATATTGCTACTTTTTTAGATCAAAACAACATAATTGTAAGAGCTGGTCATCATTGTGCATCACCTTTAAATGAAAAACTAAATGTGTCAGCAACGGTTAGAATAAGTTTAGGACTTTATAATACAATCGAAGAATGTCAAATTCTAATTGAAACATTAAAGCGGAAAGGAGCATACTTAGATGAATTATTCAAATGAAATCAATCGTGAAATCATTATCGATCATGTCCAAAAACCAAGAAATCAACGAATTGAAAATTATCCTAGCAAACAACTAAAAAATCCTGCTTGTGGTGATATTATCACTTTATATGTTGATTATCAAAAAAATAAAATAAAAGACATATGTTATCAAGCAAGTGGCTGTTCTTTATGTGTTGCTTCAACTTCAATTATGAGTCAATTAGTTAAAAATAAAAATAAAAAAGAATTAGAAAAAATAATTGATCAGATTCTAAAAATGTTAACTAATCAGGCATACGATCAAAAACTATTAAGGGATGCTAGTTGTTTTGAAGGAGTTAAAAACATTTCTCCAAGAATTAAATGCGTAACGCTTCCTTACAAAGCCCTACAAGAAATAATTGGAGAAAAAGATGGACGATTATAAAGGAATTGATTTAGTTAAAATAAAAAAATAATCAATTAAAAAAGAAGAACCGGAAACAATTTTAAATTTTCGGTTACAAGCATATCAACATTTTTTAAATTTAAAAAACCCAAAATATGGACCAAGCTTAAAAAAAATTGATTTTTCAGATATTATTTATTACCACTCTGAACAAGCACAAACTGAAACGTGGAAAGAGGTCAAAAAACCAATCAAACAAACATTTCTAGACATTGGCGTTATTGGTGCTGAAGAAAATTACTTAGGAGGACTGGCAACTCAATATGAATCAGAAGTGGTTTATCGTAATTTAAAAAATGAATTAAAAGAAAAAAATATTATTTTTTGTGATATCAATACCGCTATTAAAGAACATTATCAATTATTTAAAAAATATTTTGCCAAACTAGTAAAAAATGATGACAATAAATATGCCGCCCTAAATTCAGCTTGCTTTTCTGGCGGAACTTTTATTTATATTCCAAAAGATACAAAACTAGAAAAACCACTGCATTCATATTTTTTAATCAATCAAGCAAAAATGGGACAGTTTGAACGAACTTTAATTATTGTTGAAGAAAATGCTGAATTAACCTATATTGAAGGGTGTAGTGCTAAAATGAATTTAGATTATTCACTTCATGCAGCAGTTGTTGAAATATTTGTTCAAAAAAATGCTAAATGTCGTTATATTACTTTACAAAACTGGTCACAGAATGTTTATAATTTAGTGACAAAAAGAGCAATTTGTAAAGAAAGCGCGCAAATGGAATGGATTGATGGCAATATTGGATCATTTATCAATATGAAATATCCAGCAATTATTTTAGAAGGTGATAATTCAATTGGTAAAATGGTATCAGTGGCATTAGCAACTAAAAAACAAAATCAGGATACTGGTGCAAAAATGATTCATTTGGGTAATAATACTAGTTCAACCATTATTTCTAAATCAATTTCGCAAAATGGTGGACAAACAACTTATCGTGGGTTAGTGTTTCATGACAAAAAAGCAATTAATGCTAAATCAAATATACAATGTGACACATTAATAATTGATCATAAATCAAAATCAAATACAATTCCATTTAATATTATAAAAAACGGTTCATCAGAAATTGAGCATGAAGCAAAAGTGTCGAATATATCAGAAGAAATGCTCTTTTATTTAATGAGTAGAGGGCTTTCAAAAAACGAGGCCAATCAATTAATAATGACGGGATTTATTGAACAATTTGTAAAAGAATTACCATTCCTTTATGCTGCTGAGTTTAATCAATTACTAAAACACGAAATGAAAGGAGCAATCGGATGATTTGTTTAACGAGGTCCCAAAGTGAATATTTAAAAGCAATCTATCAAGTATCCCTAATTGGCGACATAAAAGTAACAAAGATTGCCGATCATTTAAATTATAGCAAACCAAGTGTTGTTCGAGCATTAAAAAACTTAAAAAAATTAACTTTAATTGAGTATGATCAAAAAATAAAATTAACCGAAAAAGGATACGCATATGCCTTAAGCATTGTTGAAACTGATCAAGTCTTATTTAATTTCTTAACTGACATTTTAAAAGTTGATGCGAGGAGTGCTAAAGAAGATGTCGCTAATTTAAAAGCTTATGTATCATGTCAAACAATTGATAAATTAGAAAGATATATTTATAAAATAAATAAAAAAGAGCAACCTAAAAAAATGAAAATGATTTGTCAATATCATAAGTGTAATATATGTAAATAATTAAAAGGATATTTTTTTTCTTCACTGTATCTTTGATTAAGGAGGTGAAGATGTTTAAAAAATATCCTTTTGTTAAACAAGAAGGAATAACTGATTGTGGTGCAGCATCATTATTAATGATATTAAAATACTATCAAGGATTGGTATCGCTAAATAAGATGCGCGAAATAACATGTACCAATCAGACGGGCACAACTGCTTATAATTTAATTAAAGCAGCTGAACAACTTGGTTTTAGGGCAAAAGGATACAAATGTGAAATTGAGAAATTAGCAAAATTAACAAAACCATTGATTGCACATGTAATAATTGAAAATTCTTATCAACATTATCTTGTTATATATCAAATAAATTTTAAAAAAAATAATATTATAATTGCTGATCCAGCAACTAAAATAAAAAAAATCAGCTTAAATGAATTCAACCTAATTTGGACGGGTGTAGTGGTTGAATTTAAGCCGAAAAAAACGATTGTTAAGTATTTTAATGAAAAATCCTTTTCAATTTTTACTCTTATTAACATTATTAAAAAAGAAGCAAAATATATGATTCCCCTAGCAATCTTTGTAACTTTTTTTTCAATAATTAATACATACTATTTTAAGTTTATGATTGATGGTTTAATTGACCATCATCCAAAAAACTTCTATTTATTAATACTAATTAGCTTTCTATTTATAAATTTACTAAAAATAATAACCGACTATTATAAAAATAAGATTTTAATAATATTAAAGCAAAAAATTGATAAAGCTATTTCACAAATCACTTTTCACAATATCATTTCACTTCCTTATAAATATTATTGTAGTCGAACAACTGGTGAAATAATTTCGCGAATTAATGATTTAACAATTGTTAAAAATATGATTGCAACCGTTTTATTTGTTGTTTTTATCGATATCCCAATTACATTAATTACAATTATATTTCTTTTAAAGTTATCAAAAGAATTATTCTTGATTAGTTTAATTATC
>CAYGGG010000049.1:0-4927 GCA_964349455.1 uncultured Muribaculaceae bacterium
CTAGTTAAGTATAATCCAAAAATAAATAATATCATTAATTACTTTTTTGGATCAGTAATCGTTGTTGATGACATTGATAATGCTAATTTGTTAGCAAACAAACTACAATATCGGTATCGGATTGTAACACTTGATGGTGAACTTTTAAATGTTGGAGGCTCAATTACTGGCGGAAAAAATAAAACCGTTAATATTATTACCGAGAAGTATGAACTTGAAAAAAATATTAGAGAACTAAATGAGCTAGAAAAAAAGATTAAGATTTTTGAAGAAATGGTTAATCAAAATGATGCTGATTATCAAGTTTTAGATGAAAAAATAAAACAAATAAATGAGAAAATAATTGAAATTAGCTTGGCAATAAAGCAAATCGAAAATCAAATTTTTAAATTAGATATTTTTAAATCACAAATGGAAGAAGAAATCAATAGCTTTAAAAATATCGTAGATCAAACACTAGATCAAGCCGAAAATAAACTAATCGAGGACTATTATAGTGTTATTAATGAAAAAGAGCAATTAGAACAAAAGATTAAGAGTTTAGAAGAAGAAAAAGAATTAGTTGAAGCAAAAATAGAAAAAGAAGATGCTGATTATCGTTTGAAAAATAAGCAATTGTTTGAATTAACTAAAAAAACAAATGAAGTAGAGGTAGAGTTAAATCGATTAGATGTTCAATTGGAAAATAATTTAAATTATTTGAGTCAAACTTATAATATGACTTTTGAATATGCGAGCAATCATTATTTTTTAGATGATGATGAAGCCAAGGTGCGAGAACGAGTAGAATTTTTGAAAACAAAATTGGATAAAATTGGTTTTGCTAATTTAAATGCACCAACTGAATTTAACCAAATCAATGAAAGATACCAATTTTTATTAAAACAAAAGGAAGATTTAAAAGATTCAGCAATTAATTTAATAAAAACAATTGAAGAATTAGATAAAACAATGGAAAATGAGTTTATAAAAACGTTTAAATTAATTCAAACCAACTTTAAAAGAATATTTAAAGAATTATTTAAAGGTGGCGAGGCTTATATTGAATTAACTAATCCAGAAAACTTTTTAGAAACAGGAATTGAAATAAATGCCCAGCCCCCAGGGAAAAAATTAACATCATTAAATCTTTTATCTGGTGGTGAAAAAGCGTTAACAGCGATTAGTTTGCTTTTCGCCATATTGCAAATCAAACCGGTTTCATTTTGCGTTTTTGATGAAGTTGAAGCGGCATTAGATGAAGTTAATGTTGAAACGTTTGGTGAATACATTAAAACATTAAAAGAAAAAACCCAGTTTATCGTTGTAACTCATAAGAAAAAAACAATGGAATATGTCGATTTGTTATATGGGGTAACAATGCAAGAATCTGGAGTTAGTCGTTTGGTAAGCGTTAATTTAAAAGATTTAAATTGAAAATAGTAATATAATATTATATAATGAAAAAGATAGGGGTGGGTTAAGTGAATGAAGGATTTCTCTTAAAACTTTCTGAGTTAGAAGAAAAGTGGACAAATTTTAATAAAAAAAAATTATTATTAATAGTTCCCGTTATTATTATTGTTGTATTAATTTTTTTTCTCATTAATAAACCACCAAAAAAAGACTTTGAAAAGATGATTAACGAATTAACTACGGCTGCGCAAAACAAGTGCCGAGAAGAAAATTTTATCATAACAATCGCTTTTAAAACAATTGTCGAAGAATCATTTGATTATAGGGGCTATATTCCAGAGAGTGGGCGAATTGCCGTTAGTGAAGGCTGTGAGGTTGCTTTTGAATTATTTGATAATGGACAATGTGTTAGCAAGTATTTCAGCGATAAAGATTTTGAAATTAAAAGCTCTACCCGTGAAAAATGCTATATGCCAAAAACAATTTTTGAAGATCGACGAATTATTGATAAAATCATTGAAGGATATATCCCAATCGCAACTAAAGAAGAATTATTACTTATTGAAGATGTTAATTTAAACATTTTTGGTAAGGGAACTGAATTTGAAAGCCAGTATAATGGGGGGGTTGAAAAAAAATATATGCTATTAAATGATATTAATTTAGAAAATATAAATTTTGTTCCGATTGGATCAATAAATCAACCTTTTACAGGAATTATTGACGGTAATGGATACTCAATTATAAATCTAAAAATAAACCAATCTTTAAACAATGATATAACCGATGTTGATTTTGAAACGTTTGGAAGAAACATTGGTCTTTTTCGATATATTGAAGGCGGAATAATTAATAATATTAATTTAGATATCAATATTAAAGCAGTCGAAACGATTGGCGGATTTGCTGGAAAGGCCAAGAATACAAAATTTACAAATGCAACAGTATCAGGTAAGATAGTAGGCATAAATATCATGGGCGGTTTTATTGGTGAAGGTGAGAATGTTTCATTTAGTAAAACAGCTTCATTGGTTAGTGTTGAAGGACAGGGATTAATTGGTGGATTTGTCGGACGTTCTTTTGAAACAAATTTTGAAAATAGTTATAGTTCTGCTAATTTAAAGAGCAAATGGGATTCGGCTGGTTTTGTTGGCTACTTAGAAAAAGGAATGTTTAGTAATTGTTATTCAGTTGCTAATGGGGTTGGTTCGCTATTTAATCATTTTACTTTTGGTCAAAATATAGAATATAAAAATTCCTATTACGGGGCTGAGGTATTTAATGTTCACCCTGGTAATATGGGTAAATCATTAATTGATTTAAAGAAAAAAAATACTTATGAAAACTGGGATTTTGAAACAATTTGGATGATTGAAGAGGGTGTTGAATATCCAGTGCTTAGATAATATATGATATAATAAAAAAGGAGGTTTATATGAAAAAATTAATTTTTTTAATAGTATTAGTGGGAATAATATATTTTATTATTAGTGTGTTAACGAATGAGGAACAACTTGGTTATCAACTTTTACTAGATAAAGGAATTGTTACAAGTGGCGATGGTTTATTTGCGGAAAGTTCTGGAACCGGTAGGAACTTGGAGTTACCATTTGCTCCGAAGTACTATTATAAGGGAATGGAAGTAGACAATTATTTTATAGATAGTAATCAATGTTTTCGAATTATTAATATTGCTAACAATGATGCAATTAAAGTAATTCATCTTGGAAAGACTACAAATAATAAGTGTGAAGACATTGTATCAATCAACGAATTATTTATTTATTCAGAGGAAAATATTAATACTTGGAAGCAGTCAGACATTTTAAAAATTTTTGAAAAATGGGAGCAAGAAAACAGAATATTTAATGAAACATTTGATTTTACAAATTATGTAAAAGCAGATTGGTATATAGGTGCAGTGGATGATAGCGAGCGCATTTATAATCGAATTCAAACATTTAAGGATCATGTTGTTGATGAACAAAAAGAGGTTTATCAAGGTTTAATTGGTTTAATATCACTTAGTGACTATCTTAAAGCGGTTGCTGGAATTCAACACAGTTATGCCGCAAATCAAATTCCTAAGGCTAATTATTTATTTTCAGAAACTAGTTTTTGGACATTAACAGCTGATAAAAATTCTAAAAACCGAGTTTATGCTGTAACCGCTGCTAAAACAATCAATGCATCTCTAAATCATGAGGGTGTATATGTTGATGGCCCATTTGAAAACAGCCCACATTCACTTTCAAGGATTATTTTTGCTAATGATAGTAATTATATGATATATCCGGTTTTATATTTAAAAGATGGTGTTAAGTTAGTAGGCAAAGGGACGGCTACAAATCCGTATGAAATTGAATGATATATTTATTATATGGTGCTGATTCATATTTTAAAAAAAAGAAACTTGATGAAATAATTATAAATATAAATCGTGATAGTGTTGGTAGATATAATTTTCTAGAAATAAATCTTGACTTTGTAATTGATGCCTGTGCTACAAATTCACTATTAAGTGAAAATCAAGCGGTGATTATTGATAACTGTCATTATTTTACAAGTAAATTTACTGAGGAATATGATTTTAGTAGATTTGAAATGTATTTAAAAAATTATAATCCAAATACGATTTTAATTTTTTATTTAGAAGAAGAAAAAATTGATAGTCGAAAAAAGGCAACAAAATTAGTAGAAAAATATGGAGTTTTATTAAATTTTGAAAAAAAATTAAATATAAATGAATATGCCAAAAATATATTTTCTAATTATCAAATAAATAATAGCGATTTAAATTATTTTTTAAAAATGACTGGAAATAATATGGGGATAGTAGAAAAAGAAATTGAAAAATTAAAAAGTTATAAAGATAATGATTATAATATTTCAAGAGAAGATATTGATTTAGTTGTATTTAAAAATGATCAACCTGATGTTTTTGCGTTAGTAGATGCAATAGTAAAAAAAGATATTTCAAAAGCACTTAGTTTATATGAAACTCTGTTATTATATAATGAAGAACCGGTAAAAATTATAGTTATGGTAGCTAATAAGTTAAGATTAATTTATCAAACAAAGAAATTAATTGAAATGGGCTATGACGTATCCAGTATCGCCAAAAAATTAGCAATTCATCCATATCGAATCAAACTAGCATATCAATCAGGGAATCAATATGATGAAAATAATCTATTATTATTATTGAATAAACTAGCTAATATCGATATTGAAATTAAATCAGGCTTAGTAAAAAAAGAAATTGCTTTTGAATTATTTATTTTAAGTTTATGAAATTATTTGTTTGTGATTGATTCTATGATATAATTTAGAGGAATAAATAGGAATTAGGTAGGTGTTTGATGATCAGTCGAGAGTTTTTATGGCCTTTTATCATTGTATATCGAATAATTGCTCTTATCTATAAAACTATAATTGGTTTTATTAGAGCTTTCTTTTTTGGTGTCCTTTGGACTGCACATCTTTTTATTTTTGGGTTTAGTTATATTAATAAAAAAATTACATTATTAAC
>CAYGGG010000050.1:0-4887 GCA_964349455.1 uncultured Muribaculaceae bacterium
GGAGATAATATGGAAACAAAAAAAATACTTATTTTATTAGTCGTTCTTATTTTAATTGCTAGTGGTTTATATTTCTTTGTTTTTGCAGAAAAAGAAGAAACAAAAAAAGAAGAACCAAAAATAGAGGAGAAAGAAGAAGTCGATCCGGTAGAACGTGAGTTTAGTAGTGATGTGCGAAGAGTTCTTATTTCTTTAGAAAGAGAATACATGATCAAGTACCGTCGTGAAGAAATGACTAAACCAATTGTTTTTACAATTGAAGGAGGACAGTTCTCTGATGAATCAGTTAGAATAATTGGTGATACTTTACCTGATACAGGGAAATTAATTTTAGATCAAGAAGGTCAGGTAGCATTAGTAATTAGTGATGGTGATTTGTGTGCAACTAAAGGATTCTCTGACCTAGATTTTCAAGTTTCAGCACTAGCTGATGGTTGTACTCATCCAGATGTTGATTAAAAATGACTTAGGTCATTTTTTCTTTTTCTTTTTTTAATAAAATGATATAATGTAACAAGGTGATTAAATGGATCAAATTATTGTTAAAGGTGCCCGTGAAAACAATTTAAAAAACATTGATATTGTTTTACCGAAAAATAAATTTATTGTTATGACTGGTGTAAGTGGCAGTGGCAAAAGCAGTCTGGCCTTTGACACAATTTATGCTGAAGGTCAAAGAAGATATATTGAGAGTCTTAGTGCTTATGCGAGACAGTTTTTAGGTGGTTCGGAAAAACCAGATGTTGATAGTATTGAAGGATTAAGTCCAGCAATAAGTATTGACCAAAAAACAACTAGTAAAAATCCAAGAAGTACTGTTGGAACGGTAACTGAAATATATGATTATTTTCGCCTTTTATATGCAAGAATCGGTATTCCTTATTGTCCAGAACATAAAATTGCGATTAGTTCACAAAGTATTGAAGAAATGACTAATCAAATATTAAAATTAGAGGAAACTAAAATAAAAATTTTAGGTCCAATTGTTAATGGTGAAAAAGGAACTCATAAAGATGTAATTGAAAAATTGAAAAAAGATGGTTTTTCCCGCTTAAAAATAAATAATCAAGAATATGAAATAAATCAAGTTCCTAATCTTGAAAAAAACAAAAAACATTATCTATCAGTAGTTGTTGATCGTTTAGTAATAAATTCTGAAATTCGTAGTCGCTTATATGAATCACTGGAAATAGCTGCTAAATTAGGAAATGGTAAAGTAATTGTTGAAACAAGTGAAGAACAAATCATTATGAGTGAAAAATATGCCTGTCCTCATTGTGATTTTTCCCTTTCTAGTTTAGAACCGAATATGTTTTCATTTAACACGCCACATGGCGCCTGTCCTGATTGTAATGGCCTTGGCAATAAACTAATCATTGATCCCGAATTAATCGTTAAGGATCGCGATTTAAGCATTAATCAAGGAGCATTAATTCCACTTGGTGAAGAAGACAAAAATATTTATTTTACGAGTTTAAAAGCGGTTAGTAAAAAATATAATATTGATTTAGATAAATCTTATAAAAAATTAACCAAAGAAGAAAAAGATATTATTTTGTATGGTTCACCTGATCAAGTTGAAGTTAAATATGTTTCTAAATCTGGGGTTCGTTATACTAATGATTATTATGAAGGAATTATTTCTAATTTAAAGCGCAGATATATTGAAACGCAAAGTAATTGGATTCGTGAATGGATTGAGCAATTCATGGTTGAGCATACTTGTGAAACTTGTCATGGTGCTCGTTTAAAAGATTCAATTTTAGCAGTTTTAATTAATAAAAAAAATATTTATCAACTAACAACAATGAGTATTCGTGATATTAAATTCTTTTTAGAAACTTTAAAATTAAATGAAGCTGAAAAAAAAATTGCTAATTTAGTTTTAAAAGAAATTTGCTCAAGATTAGATTTTTTAATTAATGTTGGTCTTGATTATTTAACTTTAGCAAGAAGTGCTGCTACCTTAAGTGGTGGCGAATCACAACGAATTCGTTTAGCAACGCAAATTGGTTCGCATTTAACTGGTGTTTTGTATGTTTTAGATGAACCAAGTATTGGTTTGCATCAAAGAGATAATCAAAGATTAATCGAAAGCTTAAAAAAAATGCGTGATTTGGGCAATACTTTAATTGTGATTGAGCATGATATTGAAACAATGCGTGCAAGTGATTTTTTAGTTGATATTGGACCAGGAGCCGGTGATAATGGTGGGGAAGTAGTTGCTTTGGGAACCCCAGAAGAAGTAATGAAAGTAAAGACAAGCATTACTGGTCAGTATTTAAGTGGTTTCAAAAAAATTGATGTCCCTAAAAAAAGAAGAGGCGGGAATAATCTTTTTATTGAAATAAAAGGTGCTTCTGAAAATAATTTAAAAAATATTAATATTAAATTTCCACTTGGTAAATTAATTGCCGTTACGGGTGTTAGTGGTAGTGGTAAAAGTAGTTTAGTAAATCAAATTCTATATTTGGGTGTTGCAAAAAATATTTATAAAATTAAAGAAAAAGCAGGTCAGCATAAGCAAATAATTGGTGCTGAATTAATTGATAAAGTAGTTGATATTACCCAAGATCCAATTGGTAGGACACCAAGAAGTAATCCAGCAACTTATACCGGTGTTTTTGATGATATTCGTGATGTGTTTGCGGCAACCAAAGAAGCAAGAAGTAGGGGCTATTTAAAAGGTAGGTTTTCGTTTAATGTCAAAGGTGGGCGTTGTGAGGCGTGTACTGGCGATGGGGTTAAAAGAATTGAAATGCACTTCCTGCCCGATGTCTATGTTACGTGTGAAGTATGTAAGGGAACAAGATATAATAGTGAGACATTAGAAATAAAATATAAAAATAAAAGCATTTATGATGTTTTAGAAATGCGGGTCGAAGAAGCAATTGCTTTTTTTGAAAATATTCCAAAAGTAAAAAATAAATTACAAATGCTTTATGATGTCGGCCTTACTTATATTAAGTTGGGTCAAAGTGCCCCACTTTTATCCGGTGGGGAAGCCGGACGAGTTAAGTTAGCTAAAGAATTACAAAAAAAACCAACTGGTAAAACGTTATTTATTTTAGATGAACCAACAACTGGTTTGCATTCTGACGATATTAAAAAATTATTAAAAATTTTAAATCGGATTGTTGATAATGGTGACACAGTAGTAGTAATTGAGCATAATCTAGATGTTATTAAGGTAGCCGACCATATTATTGATTTGGGACCAGAAGGTGGCGATTTAGGTGGTTATCTTGTTGCTGAAGGGACACCAGAAGAAGTAGTGAAAATAAAAGAAAGTTATACTGGTCAATTTTTAAAAAAGGAGCTGATTAAATGACACCACATATTAGTGCTAAAAAAGGCGAAATTGCTAAGGTAGTTTTAATGCCCGGTGATCCTCTTAGGGCAAAGATGATTGCTGAAAATTATTTAACTGATGTAAAAATCGTTAGCGAGGTTAGAGGTAATAATGTTTATACAGGATTTTTCAAAAATAAAAAAGTAACCGTGATCGCTTCAGGAATGGGAATTCCTAGTATGGGGATTTATTCGTATGAATTATTTAAATTTTATGATGTTGATTATATTATTCGGATTGGTTCGTGTGGTGTCTTTGACGAGAAGATTAAGTTATTGGATTTAGTTTTAGTTAAAGCAAGTTATTCTGATTCGACTTATTCTAAGATGCAAAATGGAAGTGATTTGAAATTAATTGAAGCCGATATTGAGTTAACTAAAAAAATTGAAAAGAATTTAGAAGGAAAAAATTATTACTTTGGAAATGTATATTGTACTGATGTTTTTTATAGTGAAAAAAAGAATAAAGATTTTATTGCCGTTGAAATGGAAGCCTTTTCGCTTTTTCATAATGCTAAAATATTTAATAAAAAAGCAGCATGTCTTTTAACGGTATCAGATAATATGTTGACTAACCAAAAGTTAAGTCCCAAAGAACGAGAACAGTCATTTACGGTAATGATTGAAACAGTTTTTGAAATGGTAGGTGATTTATGAATTTGATTATTGATAATGAAAAAGGTTTTGATATTAATGTTATTAAAACGAAGAAATTTCGAACTATAAAAATAGAATTGGTTTTCTTAAAAAAAACAACTGAAAAAGAAAAACTATGTGGCGAATTGTTAGAAATGATTTTAGATGAATCTTCTAAAAAATATCAAAATCGCGAATTAATACATATTGAAAGGGAAAATAATTTTTCGCCAACAATAACAACTAATCACAGTTTAAGAGGTGACAAAAGTTTTTTTGAAGTGGCGATGACATTCCTAAGTGAAAAACACCTTTATAAAGGACATAATCAAAAATGTCTTGATTTCTTTTTTGAATTATTTTTAAATCCAGATATTGAAAATGGACAATTTAACCAAAGAGTGTTTGATATGGTTAGTAAAAAGTTAAAATTTCAAATTGAAAGTTTAAAAGAAAATGCTGTAAGATACAGCATAAACAAAGCCGAACAAATAACTAATTTACCAATTATCTATCGCGAGCAAAGTTTGTCGATATTAGAAAAAATTACCCCAGCTGATTTAGCAAACTATTATTATAAAATGATAAATGATTGGTTTCTTGAAATATCAATTGTTGGTGATATTGATCAAAAGGTGATTGAACTTGTTAAAGCAAGATTTAACAAAAGAAAACGAAAAATGATACCAGCACTTAAATATGAAAATAAAAGTATTTTTAAAGAGAAAATAGAAAAAGGACATTATTCGCAATCAGAATTAGTGATGATTGCTATCGTTGAAGATGTAACAATGGAAGAAAAATTTATTATTGGTAGCTTATTTAATCAAATATTTGGTGCCAGTCCTAACTCAAAATTATTTCTAGAGATAAGAGAAAAGAAATCTTATTGTTATAGTG
>CAYGGG010000051.1:0-4840 GCA_964349455.1 uncultured Muribaculaceae bacterium
TATATTTTAATTAAGTTAAATCAATTAATTAAACAAGTGAATAAAGCTTATCAAAAGTATAATTATCAGGATGTTTATCGTTTAATTAATAGTTTTGTTACTTTTACTTTGTCAAATTTTTATTTAGATTTTACGAAAGATATTTTATATATTGAAAAAGCAGATTCTAAAAAAAGACGAAGTGTTCAAACCGTTATTTTTCAAACTTTAGAAGATTTAACAGTAATGATGGCAGTTATTACGCCTTATACGAGTGAGGAAGTATATCAATTAATATCAGATAAAAGTATTCATTTGCAGTTGATGCCAAAACAAACTAAATATCAAGATGAAACTGAAGTGGAACAAAAATTTGAATTGTTTTTTAAATTAAAAAATGATATTTATAAAGCTTTGGAACAAGCAAGAAATGCAAAAGTGATTGGCAAAAGTTTAGAAGCAGAGGTAATCTTAAATGTTTCGGAAAAATATAAAGATATAATTGATGATGATTTTAAACAAATGTTAATTGTTTCAAAGGTTACACTATCTGATAAACCATTACCACAATATCAAAATTGCCAAGTTGAAATTAGGCGATTTGATGGCGTTCGGTGTGAACGTTGCTGGGCCTATTTTGAAAAAGAAGCAATGCAAGGTGATATTTGCAAGAGATGTTATCAAGTGATAAATTAGAGAGAAATCTCTTTTTTTGTTAAAAAGTCTTTTCATTAGTGAAAAAACTTGTTATAATTAAATAGGAATAAAATATGGAGGGGTTAATATGAAGAAAACGAAAATAGTTGCGACGATTGGACCAGCAACTAAAGAGGAATCTGTTTTAAAAGAATTAATTAATGACGGAATGGATGTTGCCCGAATTAACCTAACCCATGCTGATCATCATTTTAGTACCGAAATAATTGAAAAAATAAAAAGATTAAATATTCAGTTAAATAGAAATGTTGCGGTTATGTTAGATATGCAAGGACCGGACATTCGAATTGAAGAAATTGCAGGGGGAACTGCTAAATTAGCAAAAGGCGATAAAATTAGAATATATAAAAATGAAGTGTTAGGTGATCGAACCAAATTCTCATTAAATGATAAAGAATTAGTTGATGAAATATTAGTTGGTGCAAAAATATTTATTGATGATGGTAAAGTTGAATTAGAAGTTGTTGCTAAAGGTGTCGGATATTTAATTTGTGAAGTGAAGAATGAGGGGTTTGTTGGAACTAAGAAAAGTGTTAATGTTTGTGGTAGTGGTAGAACTCGCCCCTTTTTAAACAAAAAAGATATTGCTGATATAGAGTACGCAAGTAAGACTGGTGCTGATTTTTTGGCTGTCTCATTTGTTAATACAAGTCAGGATATGTTAGAAGTAAATGATTTGTTAATTTCGTTAGGAAATGATGATATTGAAGTAATTGCTAAAATTGAAACTGAAAAAGCGGTTCAAGATATTGATGCAATTATGAATGAATGCGATGGTATTATGGTTGCAAGAGGTGATTTAGGAATTGAAATGGCAATTGAAAAATTACCTGGAATTCAAAAAAAATTAATTCAAAAATGTATTGAAAAAGGTAAATATGGGATTGTCGCAACCGAGATGTTAGCATCAATGGAGCATAATCCAAGACCAACCAGAGCTGAGGTGTCTGATGTTGCTAATGCCGTAATTGATGGGGTTGATGCTGTTATGTTAAGCAGTGAAACAGCAGTTGGCGAATATCCGATTCTTGCCGTTCATACCATGACAAGAATTATTAAAATTGCCGAACAAAATATTAATTATATTGAACTTCTTAATAAGGCTTTAAGACATGAAAATTGTAGTTCGGTTGATTTAATTGCTTATAGTGTTGCTGATTGTGCTAATCGATTAAATGCCAAAGCAATCATGGTAACAACAATGAGTGGAACAACTGCTCGAAAAATGAGTCGTTTAAGACCGTCAAGTCCAATTTTTGCTTTAAGTCCAAGTGAGCGAACGGTAAAAAGTTTGGCCCTTCATTTTGGCATAATTCCTATTTTGGTAAAAGAACTTCAGAGTTTTGATAAAATAACCCAAACAGCATTAATGGTTGCAAATGATAAATTGAAATTGGTTGCTGGTGATAAATTATTAATTACTGGTGGTTATCCATTTAAAGAAAACAGCCCAACTAATTTTATGAAAATCGAAGAAATATAGGAGGGGCGGATGTATAAACTAGGTGAACATTTTGAACTTGATTATGAATTAGCAAAAGCTAATTCTAATTCAATTTTTCAGGGCAAGTACTTTCGAATTACGGTTTTAACTGAATCATTAGTTCGCCTTGAATATAATATTAATGGTGTTTTCGAAGATCGACCAACTGAACTTGTTCAAAAAAGAAATTTTGAAACACCAAAAATGAGTGTTAAACAAGATAACACTTTTTTAGAGATTACAACTAGTGCTTTTAAATTGTTTTATAAAAAAGAAAAGAAGTTCTTTGGGGGCAAAATATATCCAACTGTCAATTTAAGTATTGCTGTTGCTGATAATGAAAAAGCATGGTATTATAAACACCCTGAGGTTAGAAATTATGGTGCGCCAAATAATATTTTAGTTGATAAAAAAAATAAATACCAATTTACGAAAGGGTTATATTCATTAGATGGCTTTGCAAGTATTGATGATAGCCAAAGCGATATTGTTGATCAAGGTGGATTTTTAATTGAAAGAGAAGAATCATCAATTGATGTGTATGTGTTTATATATGGAAAAAACTTTCAAAAAGGGTTAAATGATTATTACCGAGTTACGGGACAACCAGCTTTATTGCCAAGATATGCACTCGGAAATTGGTGGAGTAAAAGAGATGAATATAATGATATTAGTTTACGTAATTTAATTGATCATTTTGAACATGATAATATTCCAATTTCAGTGTTAGTTTTAGGTGATGATTGGCACGTCCAAAAATATGATCAAGTGGAAAATATTAAATCTTCATTTACATTTAATCAAAATAATTTTAAAAAGCCAGAAACAATGGTTAAATATTTACATTCAAAAGGAATTAGAATAGGTCTAAGTGTTAATCCAATTGAAGGTATATATCCGATTGAAACAAACTATCAAGAATTAATCAAATATTTTCAACCAAATGAAAAAGGTGTAATTCCGTTTGATGTTTTTGATCCAAAAATGTTAGATGCTTATTTTAAATTAATCATTCATTATCTTGATGCAATGCATATTGATTTTTATTGGATTAATATTAATCAAAAGGAAATGAAACGCGAAAAATTCTTTTTAAATTATTATCATTTTAATGATATGAAACGAAACTATAAAAGAAGACCAATGATTATTGGTGAAAATACCAATATTGCGCCACATCGATATCCAGTGTTATATACAAAAGAAACATTAGTTGATTGGAAAACGTTAAAGCAGCTACCATTTTTCAATGTTAGTGCAACCAATAATGGTGTTAGTTGGTGGGCTCATGATATTGGTGGTTCATATGGTGGGGTTGAAGAAGATGAATTATATATTCGTTATGTTCAACTTGGTACCTTCAGTCCAATTTTAAAACTTGGTAGTGAAAAAGGAATTTTTTATAAAAGAGCACCTTGGCTTTGGGATATTAATACTTATAATATAACGAAAGATTTTTTAAGATTAAGACACCGTTTAATTCCATATCTTTATTCAGAAGCATATAAATATCATAAAGATGGCAAACCGCTTTTAGAACCAATTTATTATCGATATCCGGAAATGTATGATGATCAATTATATCGTAATGAATATTATTTTGGATCACAATTATTTGTTTGTCCAGTTGTTAAGAAAAAAGAAGAAATCATGAAACGAGCGATTCAGCATTTTTATATGCCAGAAGGGGTATGGTATGATTTTTTCACTGGTAAAAGATTCCCTGGGCCAGATAATTATGTTTCATTTTTTAAAGAACAACAATATCCTGTTTTTGCAAAAGCAGGGGCAATTATTCCGTTTGGTGAAAATGATAATATTTTTGATACAACACCGCCAAAACATATGGAAATTCATATTTTCCCAGGGCGAAATAATTCATATGAATTATATGAAGATGATGGAATGACTGACTTACATCGAAAAGGATTTTTCTTAAAAAGTATGATTGAATATAACTATCTCCCCAACAACTATACCGTAATAATCAGACCACTTGATGGCAAAAGCGGGATTGTTCCGGAAAAAAGAAATTACCGAATTAGATTTAGAAACACAAAAAGAGCAAATGATGTTGTCGCATATATTAAAGATGAAAAAGTTGAATTAAGAACTTATGTCAGTAAAAATGACTTTGTTGTTGAAGTAAAGGATGTGCCAACCATTTCGCAATTAACGATTAATTGTAAGGGCAAAGATATTGAAATAGATGCTTTGCACATTATCAATGATGATATTTTTGGAATTATTTCTGATTTGTTTATTGAAACAAGTTTAAAACAAAGTGTTTATGAGATATTGTTTGGTGAATTAACAATTAAGAAAAAACGAATTGAAGTAAGAAGATTAAAAAGAAAAGGTTTAGAACATAAATTTATTAAGTTATTTTTAAAACTGCTTGAATATATTGACCAGGTATAGTATAATTTAACAAAACGGGGAAAAAGAGTATTAGTAAATGGCGTTATTAGAGAAAAAGTGGTTGGTGCAAACTTTTTAATTAAATTTATGAACTTACTTTGGAGTTTTAAGCGGGTAATTCCGTTATCGATTAAAAGTGCATAAAACATTATGAATTAAGGTGGTACCGCGATTATTCGTCCTTAACAATAATGTTTTTTTTAGGAGGAATTATGGAATTTGTATTTTATGGTTTAACAT
>CAYGGG010000052.1:0-4711 GCA_964349455.1 uncultured Muribaculaceae bacterium
CATTTACACCAAATATTTTAATACCAACTAATAAGTTTGTTCGTAATATGGACATAATAAAAAAAAGAAAAAACGAACTAAGACCAATTATTATTTTTTTATTTTTCAAGTTATCACCTGAAATAATTATATCATGTTTAGCAAAAATCAAAAAGTTTTTTACATATTTCATTTTTTATGATATAATGAGTTCGTTGAAGAGTGGTGTTGCCACTCTTTCATTTCAGAGGAGGGATTATGATCAAAGAAAAAAAACAAATCAAAGATCAATTTAATATCAATCAAGACAAAATAAAAAAAGAAATTGAAGAACCAATCAAAGAAGCTGGTTATAAATTG
This sequence comes from uncultured Muribaculaceae bacterium, assembly GCA_964349455.1. Taxonomy (GTDB): domain Bacteria; phylum Bacillota_I; class Bacilli_A; order RF39; family UBA660; genus CSSED10-109M. The sequence goes on from CAYGGG010000052.1 coordinate 340, forward strand.
TTAGATATAAAAACCTACAATGAATATAATAATTTCCATTTGCAAATTATTATTGATAAAGAAAATGGTATTAGTGTAGATGACTGTGTTATGATAACTAATATTATTAATCCAATATTAGATCAAAATGAAGAATTAAAAGAACAATATATTTTAGAAGTAAGTTCAAAAGGAGTGGAAGAAAATGGACCATCAAGCATTTAAAGAAGCAATTAAGAGTCTAGTTGAAGAAAAGGGAATTAGTGAAGACTTGTTATATGAAACAATGGAGTTAGCATTAACATCAGCTTATAAAAAAAATTATAAATCACTTTCAAATGTTCGAGTTGATATTAACCGTGGAACTGGTGATATAAAAGTTTTTTCGTTTAAAACAGTCGTTGATCCCAATACAACAATTGAAGTTGTTGTTGATCAAACATTAGAAGGTGAAGATATTAAAGAAGAAATCCCCTTCCCCTTTGACGAAAGAATTCATTTTACGTTAGCAGAGGCCAAGAAAATAAAAAAAGACATTAAAATGGGTGAAACAATTGAAACTGAAGTAACGCCAAAAGATTTTGGACGCGTTGCTGCCTCAACTGCTAAACAGGTTGTGATTCAAAAAATTAGAGAAGCGGAACGTGATTTAATTAATACTGAGTATGGTGAAAAAGAAGGCGAGTTAGTAATTGGCCGAGTTGCAATGGAAGATGTTCGCAATTATTATATTGATTTAGGACGAATTCAAGGAATTCTTCCAAAAGCAGAAATCATTCCTGGTGAAATTATTGCCATGAATTCACAATTGAAAGTATATATTACTAAAGTTGAATCAGGAACCAAAGGAACTTTAATTTTACTTTCAAGAAATCATTATGGATTTGTTAAAAGATTATTTGAATTAGAAATTCCTGAAGTAAATGAGGGACTAGTGCTATTTTATAGCATCGCCCGTGAGCCAGGAATTAGAACTAAAATTGCTGTTTATTCAGATAATACCAATATTGATCCAGTTGGCGCTTGTATTGGCGAAAAAGGAAGTCGGATTAATAAAGTAATTAAAGAATTAAATGGTGAAAAAATTGATGTCATTCGTTACGATAAAGATCCGGAAACATTTGTTAAAAACGCTTTATCACCAGCGCGTAACTTACAAGTTTATATCGTCGAAGAAAATAAAGCATTTGTTGTCGTGGCCGATGATGATTTTAGTTTAGCAATTGGTAAAAAGGGCGCTAATGTTCGTTTAGCTTCAAGATTAACGAAACATAAAATAGATATTAAATCACATAGCCAGGCTAAAGAAGAAGGCATTAACATTATTGTTGATTGAGGTGAATTATGAAAAAAGTACCAATTCGTACTTGCGTTGTTTCAAAAGAAAAAACTGTTAAAAAAAATTTAATAAGAGTAGTTAGAACACCAGCTGGTGAAGTTGTTGTTGACCAAACTGGTAAAGCAAATGGTCGTGGGGCTTATTTAAAAAAAGATTTAGCAGTAATTGAAAAAGCGCAAAAAAACAAAATATTAGAAAAACATTTAGAAGTGGAAATAAAGGATAATGTATATGAAGAATTAAAAAAAATTATATAGGAGGTGGTAATATGATGACTGTAAAAGAATATGCCGAAGATTTAGAATTAACTGTTAAAGAAGTTCTAGGTGTTTGTAAAATTTTAAAAATGGACTATATTACAAATGAAGAAAATATTTTAAATGAGGAAGATGTTATTGAAATTGATAATTATTTAGCAGATGAAGAAAATCAATTAATTGAAGAAAAAGTAATCGTTAAGAAAAAGAAAAAAGAAAAAAAAGAAAAACTACAAACCAATTTAATTGATCAAAATATATTTGTTGTTTATAAAGATAAAATGACTGTCAAAGAGTTTGCTGATAATTTAGGCGTATCTTCTTCGGAAGTAATTAAAAAATTATTTAGTCTTGGAACGGTTATTACTGTTAATGGTAAATTAGATTATGAGATGGCGGAAATTGTTGCTTTAGAATTTAAAAAAAGTTTGAAAAAAGAAGAAACTTTAGATGTTAGTAATTTTGAACAATTTGAAGTGGTTGATAATGAAAAAGATTTAATCAGTAGACCACCAGTTGTAACAATTATGGGCCATGTTGATCATGGTAAAACAACTTTATTAGATACAATTCGTAAAACAAAAGTAGTTGAACAAGAAGCTGGGGGGATTACTCAAGCAATTAGTGCTTATCAAGTTGATTATAAAGACCAAAAAATTACTTTTATTGATACCCCAGGACATGCGGCTTTTACGGGCATGCGGTCAAGAGGAGCACAGATTACTGACATTGTTATTATTATTGTAGCAGCAGATGATGGCATCATGCCCCAAACCAAAGAAGCAATTGATCATGCCAAAGCTGCTAATGTGCCAATTATTGTTGCAATCAATAAAATTGATAAAGAAGGAATTAAACTTGATCGAATTATGAATGAATTAAGTGAATATGGTTTAATGCCCGATGCTTGGGGTGGTGATACTTTATATACAAATATTTCGGCTTTAAAAGGAACGGGAATTGATGAATTATTAGAAAATATTTTGTTAATTTCGGAAATGAATAATTATCTTGCTAATCCAAATCGTTATGCAACCGGAACGGTGATTGAATCAAGACTTGATAAAAATTTAGGACCAGTTGCCACTTTATTAGTGCAAAGTGGAACTTTAAGAGTAGGTGATCCACTTGTCGTTGGTGTTAGTTGTGGTAAAGTAAGAGGTTTAAAAGATGATTTAAATCAAGATATTACTGAAGCAAAACCATCACAACCAGTAACCGTTATGGGTCTTAATCAATTGCCAATTGCTGGTGATCGGTTTATGGCTTTTGAAACTGAAAAAGAAGCAAAAGTGGTTTGTGATAAACGAAAAGATAAATGTTATGATCAAGCTTGTGAAACAAAAACAGCGATGACTTTAGATGAAGTTTTCGCCCAAATTAAACAAGGTGCTAAAGAAATTAAAATTTTGCTTAAATGTGATGTTCAAGGAAGTGTTGAAGCAGTTAAAAATTGTTTAGAAAAAATTGATGTCGAAGGTGTTAGAGTTAAAGTAATTCGTTCATCAGTTGGCGCAATTACCGAAAGTGATATTATTTTAGCAAAGGCCTCTGGGGCAATTATTATTGGTTTTAATGTTAGACCAAATCCAGAGATTAAAAATTGTGCTAAAGAGAATAATGTTGATATTCGAATGCATAATATTATTTATAAAGTTGTTGAAGAAATTGAAGCAGCAATGAAAGGAATGTTAGATCCAGTCTTTGAAGAAAAGATTTTGGGAACAGCTGAAGTAAGACAATTGTTTAAGTTTTCAAAAGTCGGGGTAATTGCTGGTTCTTATGTAACAGATGGAATCATTAAAAATAATGCTTTATGTCGCATTATTCGTGATGGGATTGTTATATATGATGGCAAAATTAGTTCGGTTCAAAGAGAAAAAGATCAAGCAAAAGAAGTTAAAAAAGGTCTTGAATGTGGTATTACGGTTGAAAATTATACTGATTTAAAAGAAAATGATATCGTCGAGGCCTATGAAATGGTAAAGGTAGGTGAAGTATGAGTTTAAAAACAGAAAGAATTAATAATAATTTGAAAATCGAAATTAGTAAAATTCTAGCAAATGAAGTTGAAGATAAAAGTATTAAGTTTGTGACAGTGACGGCGGTTGAAACAACTAATGATTTAAGTTTAGCAAAAGTTTATGTAACTATTTTAGATGATTTAAAAAGAGATGAAATTATGAAGGCTTTGTTAAATGCAAAAGGCTTTATTCGTAGTCAGTTGTTTGATCGAGTTGAACTGAGAAAAATTCCTGATTTAAGATTTTTATATGATCAGTCAATTGAAGAAGGTTTTAAAATCGAAAAAATCATCAAGGAGCAGATAAACCATGATGTGTGATGTTTGTGAAGTGCGGACTGGTAAACATAAATATGAATTAAAGAATGGTTTACGGATTTATATTTGTGATACTTGTCACGACATTTTAAAAGAAACTAAAATTACTAACAATGATGTTTTAGAACTTTATCATGTTGTTCATCAACATAAAAAAACGAAAAGGAAGTGATTTTTTGCGCCTAATTGATCTTCATACACATATTTTACCGGTTGATGATGGTGTTCAATCTTTAAAAGAAAGTATTTTATGTTTGGAAAAAGCTGAAAAACTTGGTTTTGAAAAAATCGTTTTCTCACCCCATTATGTTGCAAACAGTAAATATACTAATTCTTATCAAGATAATTATCAAGTATTTCGTATTTTAAAGAAAAAAGCAAAAAAAATAAAAATTGAATTGTTTTTAACAAGTGAAACAATGCTTTGTGAAAATATGTTAGATTTGTTAAAAGAAA
>CAYGGG010000053.1:0-4534 GCA_964349455.1 uncultured Muribaculaceae bacterium
TTTCACCAGGAAAGCCAACAATTAAATCAGTTTTTAAATTTATATTTGGTCTAATTTTTTTTATTTTTTCTAATTGATTAATATAATATTCAATATCATATTTACGATTCATTTTTTTTAAAATTTGATTTGATCCAGACTGTAAAGGGATATGTAAATGATTAACAATAATTTTATTTTTTAATATTTTTAAAAATACCTCATCTACTTCGGTAATTTCAATTGATGAAATTCTTAATCTTTTAAGATCTTTAATTTTTAATATTTTTTCTAACAAAAAATTAAAACTAGTTCCAATATCTTTTCCATAAGCACCAATGTTTATCCCCGTTAAAACAATTTCTTGATAATTTTTATTAATTAATTCGCTGATTTCAAAAATAACGTCAGCCAGTGCTTTACTTCGTTCACGACCACGAACATAAGGAATTATACAATAACTACAGTAATTATTACACCCGTCCTGAATTTTAACAAAAGCTCTTGTTTGTGGTGGGGTTTTGACAATCATTGGTTCAAATAATACATTATTCAAACTTGTTTTAATTGTTTGTTTATTTTTATAGTTTTTTACTAAATTTATAATTTCGGTTTTATGATTATTACCAACAACAATTGAAGCATCAACCGCTTCTTCATAATTTACTAAACATCCTGTCACAACCCTAATTGCATTTGGATTTAATTTTTTGCTTCTTTTTATCATTTTGTTTGATTTTTTTAAAGCATTATTTGTCACAACACAAGTATTTATAACATAAACATCCGCTTTCTCTTTAAAATCTACTTGCCTATATCCGTTTTCAACAAATTGCTCAATAATTACATTAGTTTCATAAATATTTACTTTACATCCTAAAGTTTTAATTGCAAATGTCATTATAAATTTCTTCTAAATTCCTTTAATGATTTTAAAAATTGTTCGCCTTCTGCCAATTTCATATCTAGGTTTTCATCAATTCTTTTTTCTTTAAATATTGCAATCGGTGGTTCTTCTTTTTTTTCAATTCGATTCATTCTTCCATAAACTGGTGAAATAAATTCTGAATTACGAAATTTCTTATGATCTTCCATATCCAGTTCACCTTCATCTTCTAGAAGAAATTCATTAAAAGAAGAAATTTCTTTTTTTTGATTCGCCTCCAATAATTCTTGATAACTAATAATTGCTTTTGCTTCTTGTTCATCTTCAAATCGATTCACCGGTTCTTCTTCTTTTTCAGATTCTTCCATTTTTTGCAAAATCAAATCCAACTCGGTTTGTGATGGTTTTGAATAATCTTTTGTTTCAGTTTCTTTAATTTCTTCTTTATTTTGCTTTTTAAAACGAATCGTTTCAACAACAATATAGATTGTTAAAAAAACAAAAAAAACACCAGAACCAATTAATAATAATACGAAAAAGTTTTTGTCAGAAAAAAAACTAACAAATTGATCACTTTTAATAATTTTATCAATCATTTTATCACTCCATCTTCTCGTAACTTATTATACTTAATAAAAATAAGGGGACCGTTTCAACACGCATAATATTATCAATTAACTTTACTGGAATAAAGCCCTTAGTAATATAGTACTCAAGTTCTTTTTTAGTAAATCCCCCTTCGGGACCTATTAATAAATTAATTTTATCATATTGTTTAAGTTTTTTCAAATACATATTATAAGTTTCATTTGCAGTCGGTTCGCATATTAGATTAAGTCCTTCAAAATGAAATTGTTTTTCAATTTTTAATACTTTTGGAATTGTTATTCGTTTGGCTTGCTCGCTTGCTTCTTTACATATTTTAAACCATCTTTGCAGTTTTTTTTCTAGTTTTGTAAAATCATATTTAATAATTGAACGATCCATTTCCACTAAGCAAATCTCGTCAACCCCTAATTCAGTTGCTTTTTGCAAGATAAAATCCATTTTTGCTTCTTTTAAGAATGGAATAATAATTCGAACGTAGAAATTTTTATTTTTATTAATTAATATTTCTTTAATTAAATCAATTGTTAACGGATCTTCTTTAGTTATTTTTGCTTCAAATAATTGGTTTAAATAAACAATTTCAACTAAATCATTTACTTTAAAACGCATCACATTTATAATATGATGCTCGTCTTCCTTGGTTACAATAAATCGGTTTTGCCTTTTTTCAAGTGCAAAATATCTTTGCATAAATCACCTATTTTGATCAATCCACTGTTCTAATGCCTCTTTTGGTCGAAACCCAGATGTTTCAGCAACCTTCTGGCCATCTTTAAATAAAACCAAATATGGCACTCCATGAACGTTATACTGTTGTGCTAGTTCAATATTTTGATCAACATTTACTTTAATTATTTTAATATCTTCTCTACTACTATCTAATTCATCTAAAACTGGAATTAGCATCCGACACGGTCCACACCATGTTGCAAAAAAGTCAACCAAAACAACTCCTTCTTTGATTTCGTTGGTAAAATTCATTTTTTCAGTAAGTTCCATTTTATCACCCTTTCTAATCATATTTTCTTAAAACTATTTCAGCTTGATCAATTTCTATTTTGCCCTTATTAACTAAATATCTAGCTGATTCGATACTAATTATATTATATTTTAGAAAAACATCCAATGCTTCTAAACTAAATTGATTTTGATCATTTTTATATTGATCTTTCAACATTTTAAACTCTCGTAATACTTGATATGAGTCACCAGTCCAATTTGATAAATAAGGCGTTTTTGTTAATATTTCATCACTTAATTGTGATTCAGCTAACCACTCATTATTAAAAACAGGTAGTGTTAAGATATATAAAGCAATAAAAATTAAAAAAAAGTATTGAATTACACCGACAAGCGCTCCTAGTATTTTTGAGAAGAAACCAAGTACTAATGTAAAATTCATAATCATTTCAAAAACATTGGCAGCCATTAGCACTAACCTTAAAATAATTAATAAACCAAACAAAATTATAAAAAAAGCTAATATTTCATAAATTAAAATATTAAATATTTCAATTCCTTTGATTAAACCAAAATAACTAAAAAAGGGCAGGTTCCGATACATTAATTCAGATAAAATATCTTTAAAATAAAATGCTAAACCTAAAACTAAGATTAAGCCAACTGTTCTAACTAATTGCCTTGTAAAACCATTACGAATGCCCATAAAAGCACCTAATATCAATAGTCCAATTATTCCAATATCAACGACATGCATTTTTATCACCATTTTAATTATAATACAAAAAAAAAGAAAAAGAAAGTTATTTTTATGATAAAATAAGTACAGGAGGTCTTTTATGGTAATAACACTAAAATTAGGAGAACAAACCCAAAAAGAAATGATTAGCTTTTACGAAGAAATGAAGCGTGAAAAAACCCCACTCTACGCCCTTTTCCAGGCCACATGCGCTGATAATGTGATTACTTTATATCAATCAGGAAAAGCGGTATTCCAAGGGGGAAGTGCTGATGTTGATGCCGAATTGTGGAGACAACGTGATAAAACATTATATCCAAATAATATTCAAGAAGAAAAAAAGAAACCAAAAAAAGAGTTGAGTAAAGAAAGATTTGATAATAATGTAATTGGTTCTGATGAAGTTGGAACTGGGGATTTTTTCGGACCAATTGTCGTATCAAGTGCTTTTGTTGATCAAGAAGAAATTGAATTTTTAAAAGAAATTGGGGTTGTTGATTCAAAAAAACTAAACGATGACCAAATTTTAAAAATTGGTCAACAGTTAATCAATACCATTTCTTTTCAAACAATTATTTACGGAAATGTAGAATATAACAATACTCATTGTAAGGACTATAACATGAACAAAATAAAAGCCGTATTACATAATAAAGTATTATTACAATTAGCAAAATTAACACCTCGTTATCAGCAAATTGTGGTTGATCAATTCACCACCCCAAGATCATATTTTTTCTACTTAAAAGACCAAAAAAACGTTATTCGTAAAATAACATTTTTAGAAAAAGCGGAAAGTAAATCACTTGCTGTTGCTTGTGCTTCAATTATTAGTCGTTATTTTTTTATTAAAGAAATGGACAAGTTGAGTGCGCATTTTAAAATTAATCTTCCTTATGGTGCAAATACTCATGTTGATCAAGTTGCGATTGAATTTGCAAAAAAATATGGAATTGATTCCTTAAAAAAAGTTGCTAAATTAAATTTTAAAAATTTTCAAAAAGTAAAAGAAGCGATTTAAAACCCGCTTCTTTTAAACATTTTTTCTAATTCATATTTTTCATAAAAAATTAAAGTTGGTCTACCATGGGGACAGGTATAAGGATTTTTACAATTTCTTAAATCCTTAATTAATTTTTCCATCTCTTGAATTGAAATATACTCATTTGCTTTAATTGATAATTTACAACTAAGATTAATTGCCAATTTTTCATTAAACTTTTTTAAATCAAAAAAGTTTTCTTTTTCAATAATTATTTCAAAAATACGCTTAATCGCTTTTTCTTCATATTTTTTCGGCAACCAAATTGGATGACTCTTTATAATTAAAGAATTAATTCCAAATTCTTCAACTTCAAAAC
>CAYGGG010000054.1:0-3848 GCA_964349455.1 uncultured Muribaculaceae bacterium
GTTTATATATACATAATTACCATCAATCATATAAAGTAAAAATCGCTCTTCATCAACTTCATTGGGCTCATATTTAATTTCTGATATTTTTAACAAAATACTTCCATCTAGTTGGGCCATTTTTCCCACCAATTGGTCAAACACATAATCTGGCACATAGTTAATTAAAACTGGCACATTAAACACTTCTTTTACCCGCCTGCCATCACTTAATACCGTTTCCTGATCATATTCAATTAATATAATTGGTTTGTTTTCTTCAATAAATATATGAATTTCAGACAAATTATTCCTTTTCAATTTAACGCTTTTTACATATGGATTTTCGAGAATTTTTTTCTTAACTTGTTTGAAATTTACTTTAAATAGCGCTGGATATTCATTTAACTCGGCCATATCAATTATTGCTTGATCACTTATCACCTGGTTATTAAAAACATAAATATTTTTCGTTGGTATTTTCATAATTAACAAAAAAACTAAATAAAATAAAAAAACAATCAAAATCATAACAAGCAATCGTTTAGTTTTAAACCTTTTTTTTTGCTTTTTCATTTAATCACCTACTCAATAAATTCTTGTTCAACTTTTAAATCAATTTGATATTTTTCAAATACTTGTTCTTTTACCTTTAAAATTAATTCTTTAACGTCTAAGCCAGTGGCTGCTCCTTTATTTATAATAAAATTGGCATGTTTTTCAGAAACAACAGCATCACCAATCGCATGGCCTTTTAAATTTAATTCTTCAATCAAGCGTCCCGCAAAATCATTTTCAGGATTTCGAAAAACACTACCAGCGCATGGATATTCTATCGGCTGAGAAAGAAGTCTTCTTCTTTTACGATCTTCAATCAAATCCAATATTTCAGCAGTATCGGCTTTTTTTAAGTTAATCACCACTTCCAAACAAATATAATCTTTATCATCTTGCAAAAAAGATGAACGATAGGCAAATTGTAAATTATCTTTTTTTAAAATTTTCTTTTCATAACTAGGCGTTAAAACCGTTACTTGTTCAATAATGTCGCTCATTTCAAACCCATAAGCTCCCGCATTCATATATATAGCACCACCAATCGTTCCTGGAATCCCCGCTGCGAACTCAAGTCCTGAATATCCCATTCTTGCCACCTTATAAGCTAGCTTTACTAAAGAATAACCACTCCCGACCGTTAATTGACAATTATCCATTTGAAACTTATCAAATTTTTCTAAATTAATTAACACACCATCATAATTATTACAACAAAAAACGACATTTGACCCCTTACCAATTATCATATGTTTTATTCTATTATTCTTTAAATACTTTTTTAAGTCGATTAATTGATCTATCCTTTCCGGATAAACAATTGTTTTAATCAAGCCCTTAAATTTATAAGTAGTATGATTCTCAAATTTCTCATCGACTTTCACTATTCCATATTTACTAAATTCTGTCATTTCTTTCCCCACTTTGTTTTAAATAATTATATAAAAGGGTTGCACTATTGTCAATCGTTAACCCACTTAAATTAGCAACCATCTTTTTCATTTCATTTTCATTTCCCATGAGCTTTTCAACTATTTTTTTTAAATTAACAATATCTTTTTCATCTAAATAACAAGCCGCATTTTTTTCAAATAAAAACTTTGCATTATGATATTGATGATTATTTGGCACATATGGACTTGGAATTAAAATTGATGGTTTCTTCAAAGCCATAATTTCTGATATCGTTGAAGCCCCTGCTCTAGAAACGATTAAATCAGCCTTCATCATTAGTTTTGCAACATTATCAATATACGGAACAACTTTTATCCCCTCTTTAAATTTAGTTTTATATTCCGCTTTATAATTTCTCGTTCCAGTAATATAAATTATTTGGAAAAAATCAATTGCAAAATTATTCAAATTTTCAATTAAATAACGATTAACTACTGCCGCTCCTTGCGACCCCATTAAAATCAAAACTAATTTCTTTTTTTCATTTAAACCATATTCTTTAACGTTAGCAGGTTTGGTATTTAACGCTTTTTCAATAATTGGATTCCCCGTATAAATCATTTTTATATTTTTTGTTTCTAATTTAGGATATGAAGAAAAAACCATATTAACATATTTAGATAAAAATTGATTGGCCCGCCCCATTATTTGATTTTGTTCATGAATGTAAGTTTTTATCTTCATTTTACTGGCAGTATAAATTACTGGCAGTGTCACATGTCCACCAAAACCAATTACAACATCGGGTTTAAATTGTTTTAATTTTTTTTTCAACAAAAAATAATTTTTAATAAAAGATTTAATCAATTTAAAAGTTCTTGCTAAATCCTGCTTATCAAAAAAATAGCTTTCAATCGCCCAATAATCAACCTTTAGTGGTTTAATCAAATCATACTCAAGGCCTTTTTTTTGACCAACAAAAATAATTTCATTTGTTGAATCTTTTTTTATTATTTCAATTAAAGCAATCGCTGGATATATATGGCCCCCTGATCCGCCAGCACTTACTAAAAAACGCATAAATCACGCTCCTTTATCCATTATATCACGATAAAGAAAAAAAGTGATTACTCACTTTAAATCTTTTATACACCGTTTCAGTTGTATCGCATTATCACCATAAATAATTTTTAATTGATTTTCAATTTCGACAATTCCTTTAGCTCCTAATTTTTGAATTGAATTTTTGTTTACTAAATTAACATCTCTTAATGTCACCATTAAGCGCGTTTCAGCTAACTCATATTCAATTATATTATATTTACCACCCAAAGAGTCAATCAATTTATTTATTCTATATTTAAAATCTTTTTTATTACAACTGGTAATTGCTAATGCGACCACGAACAGAACGGCGCTTATAACTAAGTAGTTAAAATAATCCATTTCATCACCGAAATCATTGTACTACACTTTTTTAAAAAAAGCAAGTATTCCTATTTTCTATTCAACAATAATTGTTCTTTCAACGGTTGTAACATTATTACTTGGATCAGTTGCCACATATTCTAGATAATTAGTTCCCGCCCCTGCGCAACTTAAAGTACCTTCAATATCTAATTCATAACTCCCACTATTATCACTTACAATAATTCCTGCCTCTGCATCAAATGTCGCACATTCTGCTAAACTGATTGTCGTTTCTTCAGGAACAATCAACTGTGGTGGAATTGTATCTACAATTTGAACAGTTCGTATGACCGATTCCGTATATGTATTGTATGTTACCACATATTCTACTACATAAACATCTAATGCGGATAAATCAATGCTTGGAACTGATACTTCATCTAAAAAAATGAAAATATCAATTTCCGAATCATTGATTCTTGAGCCATCAGGAGCATATGCAATTACATCAACAACACTAACCGTAAAATCACTATTTATTTCAACATCTTCTTCTAAGGCCCCCAAAAGAACAATTGTTGGTTTATCATAATCTAGCTCACCAAAATCTTCACCAGTATCAGTTAAAGCTGTATAAGTAAAAGAATTCCCAATTCGCTTAATTTCAATTACCATGTCATTCGGGAATTGACTATTCGTTAGTGGATTGCTAATATCCGGATCAATAAATCCGCCGATTTTCAAATTAGACAAAAAAATTGTAACAGAGTCACCACTTTCTGATGGTAATAAACCCGGGTTATCTGCCGCCCAATTTTTTGCCGCTAATTCAATATTCTTAACTTGCAGCTCAAATAATCGCTGTTTTGAACTATTCATTACCACTAATACCTCTGGTACAACCAATAAAACCAATAATCCTAAAACAACCATAACCGCTAACAATTCAACTAATGTAAATCCCTTTTTCATATTATCACCTTTAAGTATTTTAGCACAAAAAAAAAAAT
>CAYGGG010000055.1:0-3448 GCA_964349455.1 uncultured Muribaculaceae bacterium
AGAAATTGAAAAAGAATTAGCAACTAGTGCTAATCTTACATTTATTATTGGTGGTTCGGATGGTCTTGACAATCAATTAAAAAAATATCAAAAAATTTCTTTCTCAACGCTAACTTTTCCTCACCAATTATTCAGAATTATTTTATTGGAACAAATATACCGTAGTTTTAAGATTATTAATAATCAAAGTTATCATAAGTAAAAAAAATATTCAATGAATATTTTTTTTATTTTAAACCATATTTTTTGTTAAATTTTTCAACGCGCCCGGTTTTTGATGTTCTCCCTTGTACTCCTGTGTAGAAAGGATGACATTGATTACAAATTTCAATTTCTAATTCCTTTTTGTTTGATTTTACTACAAACTCATTTCCACAAGTACATTTGACCTGAGTATTAACAAATTTTGCAATTTCTTTTTTCATAATTTCTCCTCCCGCCATGATTTAAAAAAAACCATAGAAATTTGACACTTTCTAATTATATCACAAAATTAAAAAAAGACAAGTCTAAATATCAATTATTTCAATATTAACGCCAACTTTTTTTAATTTTTGTTCAATATTCTCATATCCTCTTAAAATATGCTCCGCCCAATCAATTTTAGTAACATTTTTCGAAATTAAACTAGCTAAAATTATACAAGCGCCTGCTCTTAAATCAGTTGCAATTACGTGACCACCAATATAATTAGTCGGACCGTTGATCATAATTAATTTTTCATTGACTAATTCAATATTTGCGCCCATTTGATTTAAATAAAAAACATTTTGAAAACGATTCTCATAAATTGTTTCTTCCAACTTAGAAACGCCATTAGCCAGTGATAGTAAAACGGTAATTGGCTGTTGTAAATCAGTTGGGAACCCTGGATAGCCCATGGTTGTTAATGAAATAGGTTTTAAGTAATTGGTTTTAGAAACAATTACATTAGTTTGATTTACAGTAATATTGACTTTCATTTCTTTTAATTTCATAATTAAATTTTCAAGATGCTCGGGAATGATATTATCAATTTTTAAATTTTCACCACATATTGCTCCAGCAATAATATAGGTCCCCGCTTCAATTCGATCGGGAATTACTTCCGCAAAACCAGCGTGTAATTGGTTAACACCAATTATTTTTATTTTGCTTGTACCAGCACCAACAATTTTTGCCCCCATACTAGTTAAAAAATTGGCAACATTGACAATCTCTGGTTCACGAGCAGCATTTTCAATTGTTGTTTCACCAATTGCTTTAACAGCGACTAACATAGTATTAATCGTTGCCCCCACACTTGGCATATCAAGGTAAACGACCGCCCCTATTAATTGATCGGCAAAAATCTTAAAGCGATTTTCTTCTTCAATAACAGTTGCTCCTAAAGCCCTAAAACCTTTTAAAGTTTGATCAATCGGTCTTGCACCAATTGCACAGCCACCAGGAAAAAACATTTCAACATGTTTATATTTTCCTAAAAGAGCAGACATAAAATAATAAGAAGCCCTTAGTTTTATTGAAATAGATTCAGGAATTTCTTTACTAATAACATTGCTTGAATCAATTTTAATTGTATCATCTTTTAAATCAATTTTAGCCCCTAAATATTCTAATATTTCAGTTAAAGCATGAATATCAGAAATATTAGGAATATTACTAATTATGACTTTGTCATCAGATAAAAGGGCGGCTGGAATTAAAGCAACCGCACTATTTTTGGCCCCACCAATTGTAATTGTCCCGCTTAAAGAGTTGCCCCCGTTAATTATTATTTGTTTCATGATATCTTCCAATGCTATTAGTTAAAATTAATTTATTTTTGACAACTTCTTTTAAGGCTTTTTCACCAGCTGGAATAACAATTCTTGGATCGTAACTTGTTTCATCAGTTTTTAAAAATTCGCGAACTGCATTTGACCAAGCAATTTGTAATTCAGTATTAAAATTAACCTTGCAAATTCCTAATTCTATTGCCTTAACAACATGCTCATCATAAAGACCAGAAGCGCCATGAAGAACCGAAGGAATATTAATTTGTTTATTTATTTTATCTAATCTTTCAAAATCTAAATTAGGTGTTCCTTCATAAAGGCCATGAACATTGCCAATTGCTGGAGCTAATGAACTAATCTTTGTTTCAGCAACTAGTCTTACAGCTTCTTCAACATTTGCATAAAAAACAGCACTAACAATTTTATCTTCCTCGCCGCCAACGTGACCAATTTCTGCTTCAACCGAAATATGTTCTTTTGCATAATCAACGACTTGTTTTGTTAAAAAAATATTTTTTTCGATTGCAAAAGAAGAGGCGTCAATCATAACTGATGAAAAACCAACATCAATTGCTTGTTTACAATCTTCTAAAGTTCCATGATCAAGGTGTAACGCAACCGGGATTGTTATATTTAAATCACCAATTAAACCACAAACCATATTAAAAACGGTTTGAAAACCACCCATATATTTGATTGCACCAGTACTAGCGCCTAAAATTAAAGGTGACCGATGTTCATTACAGGCCTCTAAAATATATTTCGTCCATTCTAAATTATTGATATTGAACTGGCATACAGCATAATGTTCTTTTCTAGCTTTTTCAAGCATTTCTTTGGTATTTACTAACAATTTAATCTCCCCTATCTCCACCATTTTATCATTTCTTAATATTCTAGTCAATTAAAGCAAGTTACTTGAAAAAAATAAAGAAGTATACTATAATTTAAAAGAGGTGAAAAGATGGAAGATATTTTATTCTCGGCTGAAGAAAAAATGGAAACAGCTGTAAAAAAAATGGAAGAAAGGTTTCGAACAATAAGGGCCGGTCGTGCAAACACATCAGTTTTGGACGGCATTTTAGTGTCTTATTATGGTGTTTTAACCCCAATCAATCAAATTGCAACAATTGCAATTCCAGAAGCAAGACAAATTGCCGTTAAACCTTTTGATCGTTCATCGTTAGGTGATATTGAAAAAGCAATTTTTGAAGCAAATTTGGGAATTACACCAAATAATAATGGTGATTTCATTATTATCAATATTCCAGCACTCACCGAAGAAACAAGACGTGATTACGTTAAACAAATAAAATTAATTGCCGAAGAAGCAAGAATCGTTTTAAGAAATGTTCGTCAAGATAGCAACAATCAAATAAAAAAATTAGATCTGTCTGATGATGAAACGAAAGATGGTAATGAAGAAATTCAAGAACTAATTAATCGCTTTAATAAGGTGGTTGAAGAAAAAACGAAAGAAAAAGAAGAAGAATTAATGAAAGTGTAGGACTCTACACTTTTTTACACTTTTAAAATAAAAGGGGTTTACTTTTTTTAAGTCATGATATAATAATATAAGAGGTGATAATGTGATTAAAAAGATTTTAAATTTAAGTTTAATCATTTTAATGATGTCATCAGTCCTTTTCCCATTATCATTACAAGCAAATGATAATCGAACATTACAAGAC
>CAYGGG010000056.1:0-3060 GCA_964349455.1 uncultured Muribaculaceae bacterium
TTACTTCAGAAACATTTTTTAATTTTTTAATTTTTTCAATTTGATTTTTATCAACTTCCTTTAATTCTAAAGTAATTGTTTCGCCAATATCAATCATGTTTTTTAATTGATCAACACTTCCTTCAGCTATTTTTTTGCCATGATCAATAATAATAACGCGATCACACAAAAATTCAACTTCTTCCATATAATGAGTTGTATAAATAATCGTTGTTCCTTGTTTATTTAATTTTTTAATTGATTCTAAAATATTATTACGGCTTTGTGGATCAACTGCGACCGTTGGTTCATCTAAAAATAATAGTTTTGGTTTGTGAGCGATACCACAAGCAATATTTAATCTTCTAAGCAATCCGCCACTTAATTTGGGCGGGAATTGTTTTTGATGCTCAATTAAACCAACTATTTTTAAGGCTTCTTCAACTAAACTTTTTCGTTTTACTTTATCTTTTATATATAAACCACAAAAGTAATCAACATTTTCGTAAACGGTTAAATAATCAAAAACAGCCACGTTTTGTAAAACAACACCAATATCTTGTTTTAGGTGATATGCATCAGGAGTCATTTTTTGATCGAAAATTAAAATTTCACCTTCATTAATTTTTAATAATCCTAAAATAGAATTAATGGCGGTTGTTTTGCCACTACCATTTGGTCCTAATAAACCAAAAATTTCATTTTCTTTTACTTCAAAAGAAAAATTATCTAATGCTTTTAATTTACCGTATTTTTTTGTTAAATTTTTTACTTAAATAATATTTTTCATCTTTACCTCCAAAATAATTTTAACATATTCTAATAAAAAAAAACAACCTACGATTGTTTTTTAACAAATGGAATTAATGCCATAAATCTTGCTTTTTTAACTTCACCAGCGATATGTCTTTGATGTTTTGCACAAGCACCAGAAGCCCTTCTTGGTAAAATTTTGCCCTTATCAGCACTAATATATTTTTTTATTATCTCGGTGTCCTTGTAGTCAACATCTTTGCCGCCACACATTTGACACACTTTTTTCTTTTTTCGATAAAACCCTGCCATATTTCCTCCTTCTAATCTAAATCTGCATCGTCTAATGCGATGCTGTCGCCCATCTCGGCATATACATCTTCTTTTGCTTCTAAGTCTTGATATGGTTCATCTTGAAAAGCATATGGATCAACATTATTTGGTTCATTTGCTCTTGCTTGTGATTTTGCTTTGCTTTCTAGGAACTGAACATTATCAGCGACAACATCAAATGAATATTTTTTGTTGCCATCTTTATCAGTATATGATCCAGTTTGAATCCGCCCATCAACTGATATTAAACTTCCTTTATCTAAATATTGATTAATATTTTCGGCTTGTTTTCGCCAGGCAATTACATTAATAAAATCTGTTTCATCACGTTTAAATGCTCTTGTCACAGCAACACTGAAGCGTATATAAGCGATTTGGCTATTGGTATATTTTAATTCTGGTTTAGCAGTTATTCTGCCAACTAATGATACTCGATTCATTTTTATTCTCCTTATTCTTCAATTTTAGTAATCAAATGTCTAATAATATCATTACTAATTAATGATACGCGATCAAATTCCTTAACAGCTGCATCATCATTTGCTTCAATTAAGAACAAATGATAAAAGCCAGTTGTAAATTTTTTGATTTCATATGCTAATGTTTGTTGACCAATTTTCTTTGCTGTTAAAATCTTCGCGTTTTTTTCTTCTAAAAGTTTTGTATATTTTTCAACAGTTGCTTTTAGTTCTTCTTCGCTTAAAGTTGGTCTCATTATAAACATTATTTCATATTTTCGCATGTTACACCTCCTTATGGTCTCCGGCAATTTCTTGCAAGGGGAGTAATTAATACTCGGTCTTGATTATAACAAACTATTTTAAGAATGTAAAGTTAAATAAAAAAAAAAAGACAATTTCTTATCTTTTTGAAAACTGAGGTGCTTTTCTGGCTTTTTTCAAACCTGGCTTTTTTCTTTCTTTAATTCGCGAATCTCTTGTTAGAAAACCAGCTTTTTTCAAAACGCCACGAAAACTTTCTGGACTTGTCGGATCTGTATCACTATCATAATCTAATAATGCTCTAGCAATTCCTAGACGAACCGCACCAGTTTGACCATTAAACCCACCACCCGTTACTTTAACATTGATATCAAATTTATCTTCAGTATTAGTTATGGTTAGGGGCTGTTTTAGATCCATTACATTTGTTTCATAAGGAAAAAACTCACGAACATCAATTTCATTAATTTTAATTTCCCCTTTGCCGTTCTTCATCGTTACTTGCGCAATCGATTCCTTACGACGACCAGTTCCTTTAAATATTTTCTTCTTCATCTTTTCCTCCTTTTTCTATTTCCATTTTAACAGGCTTTTGGGCAATATGTGGATGTTCTTCTCCGGCATATACAAATAGCTTGGTATACATTTGATGACCTAATCTATTTTTAGGCAACATTCCTTTAATTGCTCTTTCAACCATTTCAACTGGGTACTTTTCAATCATTACTTTCGCTTTTCGCTCACGAAGTCCACCTGGAAAACGACTGTGATTATAATATATTTTTTTATTTAATTTATCACCAGTTAGCTTCACTTTTTCAGCATTAACAATAATTACAAAATCACCACCATCATTATGTGGTGTAAAAGTTGGTTTATGTTTTCCTCTTAATACCGAAGCAACTTTTGCACTTAATCTTCCTAAAACAACATCAGTTGCATCGACGACATGCCAGTCTCTTGTTACTTCTTCTTTTTTTTGCATAAATGTATCTTTCATTATATTTCCTTTCCGATTTAAACTTAAAATTGGTCCCAACAAATTTAAACTTAAAACCAAGACGTACCAAATAGCATTTTACTAGATTTAATAATAATTGTCAATAATAAACTTTTTCTAAATAAAGACCTTCAGCTGGCGCTTTTAAACCGGCTTCTTTTCGATCTTTTTTTTCTAGAATAATTTTTACCTCTTTTTCATCTATTTTATTTAAACCAACTTCAATTAAAGATCCGACCATATTGCGAACCATATATCTTAAAAAACCATTAC
>CAYGGG010000057.1:0-3015 GCA_964349455.1 uncultured Muribaculaceae bacterium
GCAAAAAACAAATGGATTTTTTTGTCACTTGATTTACTTTTTTATTATTACTTTGTTTTTTTTCAAACTCTGTTTAACATTAATAATTCTTTGATTTTTCGAACCTCTAAACTTTAAATCTAAACTTTTTAAATCTAAATCAAACCGGCCATCAATTATTACATCAAGTTCCTTTAACAAAATCCCCAAACATATATTTTTTTCACACATTTTTATAACATCTTCAAACAAATAACCAGTATATAACCATTTATTACCTTTAATCTTTTTTACAATTTCTAAAACAGCCTCAACTTGAAGAAGTGGTTCCCCACCAGAAAAAGTAATTCCATCAAAATAACCACAACTATTAATTTCATTAACTATATCATCAATTTCATACATATGGCCACCATTATAATCATGAGTTTCTGGGTTATGGCAACCAGGACAACGGTGGGGACATCCTTGCAACCATAAAACAACTCTTAATCCTTCCCCATCAACAATACTATCATATTGAACTGGGCTCGCTAATCTAATTTTTGCCATGTTTTACTCGATCACGCACTTCGGCTTTTTTACCATTATTAAATCTTTCTAAAGTGCCAACTAAATACCCCGTTATTCTTCTAATTCTTTCAAAACAACAATCTTCTTCATAACGACCACACCCTGGGCATTGATCATTAATAACACCAGTATAACCACACATAGAATCACGATCTAATGGATGATTAATCGCTCCATAACCAACATTTGCTTGTTTCATCTTTTTGATGATATTTATAAAACTTTTTAAATTATTAACGGGGCTCCCCTCTAACTCAATATATGTAATATGACCCGCATTAGTTAAACTATGATATGGGGCCTCAAGCTCAATTTTTTTAGCAATTGAAATTTTAAAGTTAACCGGTATATGAAATGAATTTGTATAATACTCTTTATCAGTAATTCCAGGTAATTTACCATAAATCGCTCGATCTAAATTAGTAAACCGTGAGGCCAATCCTTCGGCTGGGGTTGCCAACAAAGTAAAATTTAATTTATGTTTTTGACTAAATTGATCAGTTTTTTTACGCATATAACTAATAATTTCATAACCAAGTTTTTGTGCTTCTTCTGATTCCCCATGATGACTTCCAGTTAATGCCATTAATGCCTCTGCTAGACCAATGAAACCAATTGACATTGTTCCATGTTTTAAAGTTTTTCGCAAATTATCATTTCGCTCTAATTTTTCTGAATCAATCCAATTTCCTTGACCCATTACAAAGGGGAAATTATAAACTCTTTTTTTACATTGAATTTCAAAACGATCTAAAAGTTGATTTTTTACTAACTCCATTTTTTTATCTAATTCTTTGTAAAAGCCCTTTAAATCAATCTTATCTAAGCCATGTTTGATTGCAATTCTAGGCAAGTTTATTGTTGTAAAAGATAAATTACCTCGTCCTGGTGTTACCGCTTTTTTTTCATCAACAATGTTACCTAAAACTCTTGTTCGACAGCCCATATAGGCAACTTCGGTTTTAAAATCATTAGGATTATACAATTCACGATTAAAAGGCGCATCTAAAAAAGAAAAATTAGGAAATAATCTTTTGGCAGACACCAAACAAGCATATTCGAAGAGATCATAATTTGGATCTTTTTCAAAATAATTGACACCCTCTTTAACTTTAAAAATTGAAATCGGAAAAATTGGAGTCTCACCCCTACCTAATCCACTTTCAACTGCTTTTAAATAATTCTTTATTATCATCCGCCCCTCAGTCGAAGTATCAGTTCCCAAGTTGATTGATGAAAATGGAACTTGCGCACCCGCTCTTGAATGCATTGTATTTAAATTATGAACAAAACTTTCCATCGCTTGATCAGTTGCTTTTTCCGTTTTAATTAATGCTTTTTGATATGCAATATTAAACAATTTTTTTAATGTTTCATTTGTCTTATAAACATCTTTAAATTCTTCTACCGATATATCAATCGTTACAAAATTATCTATTTTTTTAATAATTTTATTATAATTAACAAAATGTAAAAAATCACTATAATCTAGCAAATCATAAATAATTTGTTTAAACTGTTTTCGAAATGTTTTTACAACACCTGGTGCCAAATAAAAATCAAAAGCAGGAATGCTTTGACCACCATGTTGGTCATTTTGATTTGCTTGAATGGCAATTGCTGCCAAAGCGGCGTAAGTCATAATATCATTTGGCTCGCGAACCGTTCCATGTCCTGTTGAAAATCCGCCTTTAAATAATTTATCTAAATCAAGTTGCGTACAAGTCGTTGTCCCCATTGACAAAAAATCTAAATCATGAATATGAATATCACCTTCATCATGAGCTTCAACAAATTTTCTTTTTAACAAATACGATTTAGCAAATTCTTTTGAAATAGTACTTCCATACTGTAACATCTTCCCCATTGCTGTGTCACCATCGACATTAGCGTTTTCTCTTTTTTCATCCTCTTCCAAAGCCGACTTTAAACCAAGATTTTCAATTACCTTTAAAAATTTATGTTGTTTTTTTTGATCAAAGAAAAGTTGCCTTGATTGGGAACGACGATCACGATATTCTGAAAAAGACTTATATACATCGTCATAGCCTTGTTGTTTTAATTCTTCTTCAATCATGTCTTGAATCCTTTCAATATTAATCCGATCCCCTACATTATAATTATCATGAATATTTTTTAATACCCCTACATACACATTATTAACATCCGTTGCGCCATATTTGCGCTTCAATAAATCATCATCTAAGTCAACGACACTATCAAAACCTTTTTTTATCGCAATTGCAATCTTCCCTCCATCAAATTCCACTTTACGCCCATTTCTTTTAATCACAAACATCTTTGCCAATTTCTTCTCAACATCATTCATTTGACAGCCCACCTTTCTTCAAAAAAAACTATATATTCATTTTTCTTTGTTATATAAATAGTATCACTTTATTTTTTTTTTTACAACACCTTTTTTTAACAAAAAAAATAAATCATTGTTTTATAAAAAAAAAA
>CAYGGG010000058.1:0-2737 GCA_964349455.1 uncultured Muribaculaceae bacterium
AATCAATGAATTACAAACCGTTTATGAATTGTCAGTTAATGATATTGATACCTTAAAAGAACAACAAAACGAATTAATAAAATTAGAAAGTGATTATCAATTGTTAATTGATCATACCAAAAATATTACTTTTGCTTATTCAAAATTAGTATCAGAAATAAGTGGATTATCTAATCGATTAAAAGAAATTGATCAAACAATTGAAGAAACTTTAAAATCAATTGGTAATATGAAAGAAGATGAAATTAGAGCAAGACAGCAATTAGAAGAAGTGAAAATGATTTTTAAAGATTCAAGAATAAAATTAAGAGATTATATTTTACCAATAATTCCGAAAAACTATTTTGTTGAATTAAATGAAGCCAGCGCTGCCATTAAAGAAGTAATTAAGGAATTAAATAAAGTACCAATTACAATAACAACCCTTAATACAAGAGTAGACACCGCTAGAGACTTAGTTTTAAAATTTTTCAATACTAATAAAGAAATTGTAAAAACAGCAATGTTTGCTGAAATGGCAATTGTTTATGGCAATCGCTATCGTTCAAAAGATAAAGACTTAGAAAAGCATTTAACTTACGCGGAAGTATTATTCTTTCGTGGTGAATATCAAAAATCACTCGAATTAACGATCAATTCGTTAAATAAAATTGAGATTGGAATACATGATAAATTACTGAGGTTACATGAAGAAAGAAGCAAAAAAGAATCTCTCATTTGAGATTTTCTTTTTTAAGGAGAAACAATGGAAAAATTAATTTTAATCAAATTTGGTGAATTATCAACCAAAGGTGACAATCGCAAACAATTCATTAAGCAATTAATTAGTAATATCAAAAACTTAATTAAAACTGATTTTGAAATTATCCAAAAACATGATCGGTTATATCTAAAGGGCGATATATCATTATTAAAAAAAGGTTTATCGTACATTTTTGGAATTCAAGGATATGCAGAGGCCGTTCATGTTGAAAATGATTTAGAAAAAATAAAAGCCGCTCTTTTAAAATTAGAACCAGCCCAAACCTTTAAAATAATTACCAAAAGAGCAAATAAAAACTTTCCTTATTCCTCAACTGAAATGAATAATTTATTAGGTGCTTATCTTTTAGAAAAAACAAAAATGACGGTTGATGTTCATAATCCAGAACTAAAAATAACTGTTGAAATAAGAAATGAAGGAACATTTATTTATCCAAAAGAAGAAAAAGGCCTTGGCGGATATCCCGTTTCAATTCAAGGGAATGCTGTTTTAATGTTAAGTGGTGGTCTTGATTCACCAGTTGCTGGTTATTTGGCAATGAAAAGAGGGATTAATCTCATTTGTCTTTACTTTGATTCACCACCACATACTAGTGAAGGAGCGCGGCAGAAAGTAATCGAATTAGGACAAGTTTTAAATAAATATTCAGGCAATTTAAAATTACTAATTGTCCCCCTTACCGAAATTCAAGAACAAATATATAAAACGATCCCCCTTGATTACAATATCACCATTCTAAGAAGAATGATGTATCGAATTAGTAGTCAAATCGAAAGAATCATCATTAATGGTGAAAGCATTGGTCAAGTTGCTAGCCAAACAATTGATAGTATCTATGTCATTAATCAAGTAACCAATCAACCAGTGATCAGACCGCTTGCTTGTTTCGATAAATTAGAAATAATTGAATTAGCCAAAAAAATCAACACTTATGAGATTAGCATTCGTCCTTATCTTGATTGTTGTACCGTCTTTTTAGCAAAGCATCCAGTTATTAAACCAAAACTAGAAAAATGCTTACATTATGAAACTTTATTTGATTATCAATCTTTAATTGAAAAAGCAATTAAAAATATTGAGGAAATTGATTTAAATGAAAGAAATGAGTGGCTATGAAAATTGGTAATATTGAAATAAAAAATAAAGTTGTAATGGCACCAATGGCCGGGTATTCTAATTCAGCTTATCGGCGAATTATCAAAGAAATGGGTGCTGGTTTAATTTATGCGGAAATGGTTAGTGATAAATCAATTTATTATCAAAGTAAAAAAAGTGAACAATTATTATTTTTTACCGAAAGCGAAAGACCAATTGTTCAACAAATCTTTGGTAGTGATCTTGAAACTTTAGTTTATGCCGCAAAATACATTTATCAAACTAAAAAACCTGATATAATAGATATAAATATGGGCTGTCCTGTGCCAAAAGTAGCGATTAAAAATCAAGCCGGCTGCGCTTTAATGAAAGATCCAAAAAAAGCTTATCAAATTGTCAAAGCAGTCCAAGCAGCAGTGCCAATTCCCGTGACCGTTAAGATTAGAAGTGGCTGGGATGAAATTAATGCCGTTGAAGTAGCAACTATGTGTCAAAAAGCCGGAGCAAAAGCAATTACTGTTCATGGTCGAACGAGGAAGATGGGCTATTCGGGAAAAGTTGATTTAGAAATAATCAAAAAAGTAAAAGAAAGCGTTACAATTCCAGTGATTGGCAATGGTGATGTAAAAAGTAAAGCCGATTTTGATCAAATGCTAAAAGTAACCGGATGTGATGCAGTCATGATTGGTCGCGGTTTAATTGGTAATCCTTGGTTAATTAAAGAATGCTTAGGTGAAGACGCTGTTGTCACTGATTTAGATCGAATTGAAATGGCCGAAAAGCATTTAAGTTATTTACTTGAAACAATTGAAGAAAAAACAGCACTTTTACAAATGAGGCCAGTTTTATCAGCTTACGTTAAAAAAATAAAAAAAAAAA
>CAYGGG010000059.1:0-1630 GCA_964349455.1 uncultured Muribaculaceae bacterium
TATATGGTGTCCCAGGAAGGACTCGAACCTCCGACTCTCGCCTTAGAAGGGCGATGCTCTATCCAGCTGAGCTACTGGGACTTGAAAACATACTCATTATATAATGTTTTTTAAAATAATTCAAGAAAATTTGAAAAAAGATTGAAAAATTACGATAATTTTGTTATTATTAAAATTGGATGTGAAAGGAGGATATATGAAAAAGCTTATTATTTTATTTATTTGCATATTATTTATTAGTGGATGTGGTAAACCAAAATTAGCAAACGGTGAAGAAGTTGTCGGGAAAATAGATGGTCTTGAAGTAACAGCAAATGATATTTACAAAAAATTAAAACAAACAAATGGAACCGCTGCTTTAATTGATTTAATTGATAGTTATATTGCTAACAAAGAAATTAAAACCGATCAAGCGGCTAAAGATCATGTTGCCAGTACCATTGAAACATACAAAATACAATTTGCTGATCAAGATTGGGATGAATTATTAAGAGAATCAGGATTTAAAAGTCAAAAAGATCTTGAGGATTTAATTTTATTAACTTATAAAAAAGAACAGCTTGCCAACCAATTTGTAATGGCTTCTTTATCAGAAGACGATTTAAAAGCGTATTATGATAACGATGTAGTTGGTGCAATCGATGTTCGTCATATTTTAATTAGGCCGGATGAAACAAACGAAGATCAAGAAGCAGCTCTTGAAGAAGCCTTAAATAAAGCAAATGATTTAATCAAAGAATTAAATGACGGCGCTGATTTTATTGAATTAGCAAAAGAACACTCAGATGATACATCAGCTGAAGATGGTGGCATTATTACTAATGTAACCAAAGAGCAATTTGTTGAAGAATTTTTTAATGCTTCAGTTGCGCTTAAAGTAAATGAATATACCAAAGAACCAGTTAAAACTCAATATGGTTATCATATTATTTTAAAACTGAAACAAGATGAAAAAAAATCATATGAAGAAGAAAAAGAAAACATCAAACAAACTTTAGCTAAAAAAATAATTGATTCTGGCGAACAAAGTCAAGAAGATATTTGGTTTGAAATTAGAAAAAGTCATAATTTTGTTATTTATGACAATGATCTAAAAGCAATTTACAATAGCAATACTAGTCAATAAAATGTGATTTAAATCACATTTTTTATTTCCTCGTAAGTAAATCCTTTATGTAACAATTTTTTAATTAACTGTTTTTCTAACTGCTCATCTTTGTATTTTTTAGATAAGCTTTTTTTTATCTTTTCGATTTCATTAACAATAATATCTTCATCTACTCGATACAACTGATTAATTATATCTAAAATATTTTCCCGCTCATATCCCATCTCAATACAATAATTTAAAATATTACTAGTAACAACTAATTTAGAATGCTTTCGATTTTGTTTTAATTTTTTTTCAATTATTTTAAATAACTTTTCTTCAAAAATATTGAAATCAACTTTTTCAAACACACTTTCAATAATTTCTTGATTAATTTGATGATCATTTAAACTTTTTAATATTTTATAATAACCCTCATTCGTAAAATTAATTTTATCATTAACAAACATTTCCGTAAAAATTTGGTCATTGACATAATTATTATCTTTTAAATATTTAAGAATCGCTTTATCAATAATA